>JAIOSJ010000127.1 GCA_021107705.1 Thermoanaerobaculales bacterium
TCCGTCGGCGACCGCGGGTTATCACGGGGGCGCCTTGCTCGCCGGGACGGTCCTGACGGCCGGGGGGAGGCCCTTCGGGAGAACTCCGGGCTTTGCCGATCCGGATCCCGTGGCTGGAGTGATTCCGTATGACGGCCGCACTCTTGCCGTACCCAACCGTGTGCTCCTAACGGCTACGGCCCCCGGCGGTTCTGCGGGGTGGGCCCTCCTCGGCTCGGTTGAGGCATGAGCGACCGCGGTTCAATAGCTGTTGTGATTCCCGCCTTCAATGCGGCGCCTTCCATAGGTGATGTCGTTCAGAGAACTCTGGCTCAGATGCCTGAGGTGCTCGTCATCGACGATGGATCGAACGATCAAACGGCGGAAGAGGCACGGTCGGCCGGGGCCGAGGTGTTGATTCAGCCTGAGAACCGGGGCAAGGGTGCAGCCCTGAGGCTCGCTTTCACGACCCTGTTCGAAAGAGGATTTGCCGGGGTTCTCACCCTGGACGCCGACGGACAGCATCTGCCGGAGGAAATTCCGAAACTGATGAAGGCCTGGCCCGGTGGCGCCGATCTGATTCTCGGGAGCCGGGAACACCTCTTTGCTGAAATGGCGCGCATCAGACGCGCGAGCAACGGTCTGTCGTCTCGAGCCATCTCCTTCGCGGCCGGCAGAGTGGTTGCCGATGTGCAGACCGGCTTCAGGCTGTACTCACGTTCGTTGCTTGAGGCGACCGGCTTCCCGGAGGATCGATTCGAGGCCGAGAGCGCGGTTGTGGTTCGGGCCGCTCGACGAGGATTCACGATCGAAACTGTTCCCATCCGGCTCGGCTTTGCCGACGGGCGGTGCACCAGCCACTACCGACCCCTGGTGGACAGCCTGCGCATCGCCAGGGCCGTGATCCGGGCGCGATTTGAGGGTCACGGCCGGCCGGGTCTCTAGCCCGTACTCATAAGAAGCTTCCCCGCGTTTGTGGCCGAATTCAATCCCAAGGCCCCGTACTTCAAGTCTCCTTCTGATGGGTCGAGCCGAGGACGGTTGGTAGGAAGCTTCTCACCAGGTATCTACTGCTGTCGGCCTGTCGGAAATGGGTTAGAATGCGCCGCCTATGGGAGGGACTCATGGCTCAGACTTTGATTGAAAAAATCATCAGTGCACACAGTCGCGCTGAAGTAAAACCCGGTGACACCGTAGATGTGAAAATCGACACTCGTGTCGCCCGCGATTTCGGCGGTGCGAATGTGGTCAAAAACTTGCAGCGGGCCGGACTCGGGATTGATGATCCTGAACGCACGCTCTTTACTTTCGACTGCAACCCGGGTGGATCGGACCAGGGGTACGCGGCCAATCAACAGTTCTGCCGGGTCTTCGCCCGAAGCCACGGAGTTCCCCTTCGGGACATCACCGAAGGCATCGGCACGCATCTGGCGATCGACGAGGGTCGGGTCTGGCCGGGCAGCACCTTTGTTTCAACAGATTCCCACGCCAACATCATGGGCGCACTGGGCGCCTTCGGTCAGGGAATGGGCGATCAGGACATCGCGGCGGCCTTTGCCGCCGGCTCGGTGTGGTTCCGAGTGCCGCCTTCGGTCAAGGTTGTCTTGAAAGGTTTGCCTGATGCAAAGGCCACAGCCAAGGACCTGGTCCTCGAGATGGCCCGACAACTCGGGGCCAAGGGTCTTCTCGGCCGGGCCGCTGAGATCTACGGAGAGGCCGCCGAGGCCCTCGATTTGGCGGGGCGAATCACGGTTTCGAGCATGGCCACCGAGATGGGCGGAATCATTGCTTTGTTCCCACCATCCGAGGAGATCGTCTCCTTCTGTTCTCAAACGACCGGTAGAGACGTTGAATTTCTTGCCGCCGACCCGGACGCCCACTACGAGGACGTGATCGAAGTCGATGTCGAAGGCCTGCTGCCGATGATTGCAAGGCCGGGTCATCCTGAGGATGTGGTTCCGGTGTCCGAACTGGCCGGGCGAAAGATCGACTCGGTCTTCATCGGCTCGTGCACCAACGGCCGGATCGAGGATCTCCGTGCAGCGGTCCGCGTCATGGCCGGTCGAAAGGTGGCGCCTGGAGTGGTCCTCAAAGTGGTGCCGGCCACCCGCGTGGTCTGGACCCAGGCTCTCGAAGAGGGTTTGATCGAGGAACTGATGGCGGCGGGAGCGTTGGTCGGCAATGCCGGCTGCGCCGGTTGCGCCGCCGGTCAGATCGGTCAGAACGGTCCCGGCGAGGTCACGATTTCCACCGGCAACCGCAACTTTGCCGGCAAACAGGGCAAGGGAGAGGTCTATCTTGCCAGTCCGGAGACCGCAGCGGCCTCAGCTGTCGCCGGGGTCATCTGCTCCGTCGATGCCATCCCCGCCCAAGCGGTTGAATTCGAAATCGGCGGCGGCAGGTTGCCGGTCATCGCGGATACGCCGCAAAAAGAAACTGACGGGGGGTCGAAACCGACCGTTCTCACAGGCCGTGTGTGGGTAATCGATCGTGACAACGTGGATACCGACATGATCTTCCATAACCGCTATCTGGCCATCACCGAAGTGGCTGAGATGGGCCGCTACACCTTCGACAATCTCGAGGGCTGGGAGGATTTTGCGACCCGCGCCAAGCCCGGTGACATCGTTGTACTAGGGGCGAACTTCGGCTGCGGTTCTTCGCGCCAGCAGGCGGTGGATTGCTTCGCCAGCCTCGGGGATCAGGCCGTGATCGCCGTGAGCTTGGGCGCCATCTACGAACGCAACGCAATCAATGCCGGCATGCCGGTCGTGGTTGCCGATGCCGTATCCGCCGGTCTCGAGAACGGCGTCGAGATAACCGTTGACCTCGTGACGGGCACGATCAAGTGGCCGGGCGGTAAGGTCCAGGGTCAGCCCTTCTCGGATGTGCAGATGGAGATTTACCAACGGGGTGGGTTGTTGTAGGGGTTTTCGGCGTTCCGCAAGGAGGTGTCGATGAAGTTCAGCGATGTAGAAGAAGCGTTTCATTTCGTCAGCGCTCACGGGCAGTTTGAAGCCTCTGCCTACGTGTCTCGCAAGACCGGCGAGACATTCTGTGTCTCCGACAATCTTGAAGAAGAGGAACTGCCTGAGGACCTTTTCGAAAGCGACGATTACGCCGAAATCCCCCACAAGAACGACCTCGACCTGGGCCGGGTTCTCGTGTATCGATTCATTGACGGTACGGTGCCCGACCACTCGGGAGAAGTTCGTGAGATCTTCTCCCGGCGTGGCGCATACGGACGATACAAGTCCTTTTTGGATCGGAAGGGTCTGTTGGATGGGTGGCACAGGTTTGAAGAACAAGAAACTCAGCGGGCGCTGCGCGAATGGTGTGGGGACGTTGGGATCAGCCTCGATGATGAGGGGAGTTTTTGACAGGGTTAGGTTTTTGGAGCCCCAGTCTTCTGGGACGCATTCCGGCACACCAGCGTCGCCCGAGCAGCGCGGTCGCGATGGAGCGCGCAGGTTAACTGGCAGGCGCGCCGAGAGTGGGTTTGTTTGAGACTCCGGCCTTCTGGATCGCCTGGCGGCGACCCAGCGTCGCTATGAAGCGAAGCCACGAGAAAACTAATTGCAGGGACTGTGGCTTCGCTTCACACGCGAGCGACGGCCTACCTCGTCCCCGGGAGAACCGAAGGCGCAACGCGCTTCCCGTGGAGAGCCAGGCCAGGTCATTGTGCGGGAGGCGAGAGATTCGCGTTTCGCTTATCCGGCACAATGACTGAACAGGCACTCCCGATGGAGGCGCCGTCCGCGTTTCTGTGAACGCCTTTCATCTCCGGTGATCGAAGACGCGGGTCGTTGAAAGCACGAAGTAAACGCCCCCCGATGGGGCGTGCCTGGTCCGACCTTTTGCTGCGCGTCGTTTCGTTTAGGTGGGAGCAAAAGGTCCGACCTGGCAACCCTCGGGCCGGTCGCTCAAAAACAGTCCTCCCGGCAGGC
>JAIOSJ010000112.1 GCA_021107705.1 Thermoanaerobaculales bacterium
AGTTTTCGACCTGAGGGACGCGGAGTCGTACTCGATAGTCCGTCGAGCATCCCGATGCGAGAAAACGCAGCTGGGCACAGTGCATCGCCGGCCGCAGTAGAAGATTGGTGAGAAATGCGGGTTAGCCTGCGTTATTCTTGTCCCCGTCCGCAGGGCCAAGGGAGAACAACCCCGATCCGCACATGACGACCTCAACAAAGACCCGAACCGCAAGCTTGAACGTCGGAGGCCAATCGTCTCTGCCGCTTGGCGCCATCGTCGCCGGCCGTTACACCATCGAAGGACTCCTCGGCGGCGGAGGTATGAGTACGGTTTACCGGGCTCATGACGCATTGGTCGATCGTCAGGTAGCCCTCAAAATCCTCAACGCCCGGGCAGACACAACCCACGCGGAACGTTTTCGCCGCGAGGTCGTCGTCGGCCAGAAAGGCCATCCCAACCTGGTGACCACCTTCGACGCCGGGGTCTGGGAGGACCGTTTCTTCATTGCCATGGAGCTCGTCAATGGCCGAACCCTCCGCGAGGCCATCTCGGCGGGCGGCCCACTCCCTCAGCCCAAGCTCGACTGTCTCGTTGGGGACCTCCTGTCCGGCCTCGCCCTCCTCCACGCGCGCAATATCACCCACCGCGACGTCAAGTCACGAAATGTGATGATCACCGACGATGGAACGGCAAAGCTCGCCGACTTCGGTCTTGCACGCATCCCCGAGGATCACACCGTCACCAAGAGCCACGAGGGTGTCGGCACGCCGGCCTACATGGCGCCGGAGCAGATTCTCGGTGAGAAAGTCGAGCCTCCGGCCGACCTCTATGCCCTCGGTATTCTGCTCTTTGAAGCTGTCGCCGGGAAGCGGCCGTTCGCGGCCGACTCTCAGGCGGCGGTTCTCCACCAGCACCTCAAAACACTACCCGATGTCACCCTGCTGCAAAAAGCGTCACCACGACTGAGAAACCTGATCCTCCGTCTCCTGGAGAAGAAGCCTGCGCGCCGCTACACCGACGCCGGAACCTGCCTGGCGGCATGGCGCCGGGGCCGGATTCGAAGACCCCTGCCGAGACGGTGGCTCGCGTTGGGCACGGTGGCCCTCGCAGTTGCCGCTGTCGTCGTCGGGGGTGCAATAGGCGCTGCGGAAGCCGTCCGTACCAGCCTGGAGGGGTCCGAGCTGAGGGGCATCAACCGTTGGGGAACCACCGCGTGGACAAAGACCTTCCCCGGCGGAACTGAGGTCGTTCCAGCGCCAAGGACCCGCTTCACCCCTCCGGGCTTCCTGATCGCCCACCATGCCGACAGTCGTGACCCTCTGTCCTCCCACATCGTGCTGCTCGACCGGGCCGGCAAGACTATATTCGACTTTCAGCCGGCGTTCGACCCGACACTCCTTCGAACCCACGGCTTTTCCGGCAACCTCGTCAAATACAGCCTCCTGCCGGGCGCCGACATCGACGGTGATGGTGACCCCGATCTCCTGGCCATCCTCTACGGCACACCCTGGTACTTCTCTGCTGTGGTCAAACTACATCCGGAGGGTTCGCCAGTCGGCATCGAACCCATCCTCTTCAACCCCGGCATCATCGAGTGGGCCCAATTCGTCGACGGCGATCACGATGGCGAAGGCGAGTGGTATATCGCCGCCATGAACAACGAACTGCTCCACACGGCCTGCGTCTACCGGATCGACGGCTCAAGACACACCTGGGCGCCACCCCGCCTCGGCGCCGAACCAGCCTTTCCCAACATGCGCTGGTTCAATGCTATCTCGCGGCGCGGCGGTAACTCTTTTCGGTCGGTGAGGGTTGGCGACGGAGGAGGGCTCGGGATCGTCATGCAAAACGGCGAAACAACAGACTTTGACGCCTGGGGCAACGCCACACACGAGATCGACGCCGGCGCCGATCCAATCCGGGTCAGCGCAGCAAGACTCGCACGCTACGAGGAACTCTCCGCCATCCACCTGCTTCTGCTCGATCACGACGTTGCCGACGCCCGCCGGCTCCTGGCGAAGCTCGATCCGGAGAGCCTGATCGGCGACGAGATCGCCGAAGCCTTTCGGCTGTTTCTCGGAGGGCGAGCGGCCCTCTACTCCGGTGACTACGACGGCGCCGACGCTCTTGCTGCACAGTCATTCGCAGTGGCGCCGATATCCAACGATGCTCTGATGCTCGGCGTGACCGCCCGAATTCTGGACCACCGTTGGGACGAAGTCGGTGAACTCATCGCGCCGGACTCCCGCCTGACCATGGGAAGCCCCGCAGACTTTCAGGAAGTTCGCGGCATGCTCGCATGGCTTAAAGGCGCCGACGACGAGGCATGGCAGCTCTTCGAGGAGCGTGGCAAGCTGCCTCCCGGCCTCGGCGCACAACATCGCGCACGGCTGTTCATCGGACAACACCGATTTGACTCGGCTCTTGCCGCGCTCGACGAGGCAGCCGGGGCCTTCAGTCGCGAACGCCTCGATCTTCTCGGCGCCGTCGCTCTGGCCCACCTCGAAAGACCCGAGGACACACATACGGCCCTCGCCGCCGAACTCGAGCGCCACCCCTGGCTGCGGCCAGAGACCGAAGTCGTCGCCGAGTGGCTCGCGTGCCGCGAAGGAACCGGCACGGTAGCGAATCTACAGCGCTCCGTCGAGGCCGCTTCGGCAAGAGCCTCCTGGGATCTCTACGCCTTCCTCGACCTCCCCCTGCTGCTCACGACCGCCGCCGACGCGGCACTGCAGCTCGGGGAAACGGATCTCGCCTTTCGCTACCTCGACGAGGCCGAGCGCGCCCATCCGGGGCTTCCATTGGTGGCGGAAGTTCGGGAGAGGGTAAGACAATAAGGAACCCAGGAAACCAGGAAGGGGACACAATAAATCCTTCATCATGAGGTTATCCGTCTTCCTGACCACCGATTCTCAATTGCTTCAGCTTGGCGTAGTACGAGGTCTTGCCGATGCCCAGTAGGTCGCGGGCTCGCCCGGGATCGCCATCGGTTGCCGCCAGCGCCACCCGGAAGGCCCGGTTCTCCGCCTGAGCGACCGCCTCGGCGAGGCTCAGCGGCGCAGATGTCCCGGTTTCCTCCGGGCCTTGTAAAGCACTGGAGAGATGCTCCAGGCCCAGCGGTTCGTTGCCTTCGATCATCAATGCCGCCCGGGCTACCTCGTTCTTGAGTTCGCGGACGTTGCCCGGCCACCGGTAGTCGACCATCGCCGCCAGCGCGGCCCGCGTGATGCCGGGACTGGCGGTTCGGTTCTTCTCCTGTTCCTCGGCGAAGAACCGGGCGGCGAGGGTCGGAATGTCCTCCGGGTGTTCCGACAGGGCCGGAACTCCGGCGACAAAGGACGCGATTCGGTGGTAGAGATCCCCCCGGAAAGAGCCATCGGAAACCAACGCCTCGATCGGCCGATTGGTCGCTGCGATGATCCGAACGTCCACCGAGATCAGTCCACGTCCACCGACCCGGTAAAAGCCCTGGCCCTCAAGCACCCGCAACAACTTGGCCTGGGTCTCGGCCGGCATGTCGCCGATCTCATCGAGGAAGAGCGTGCCGCCCTCCGCCTTTTCGATGAAACCGGCCCGGGCCTCGACGCCGGTGGCAACCCCACGCTCGATGCCGAAAAGCTCCACCTCCAGCAGTTCGCCGGGCAGGGCCGTGCAATTGATCGCGACGAATGGTCCCGTGGCGCGTGCGGAGTGTTCGTGGATGAAGTGCGCCAAAACCTCTTTGCCCGATCCGGATGGGCCCACGATCAAGACGGGGATCTCGCCCCTGGCAACCTTGGCCGCCCGGTTGTACAGCTCCCGGAAGGCCGGGTTGAGGGAAGGAAGGACCGGCGAGGCCCCCGTATCCCGCTCAATCGCACGAGGCCCGCCGTCGTCAGTCCTGAGAGAGGGATCCTCCGTAGCAAGGGCCAGGAGACACAACTCGATGGGTCGGCGGAGGGTGCCGAGATCCGACTTCGAGGCGCTCCAGATCTCCACGGCGAGTTCGTGCGCTTCGACTCTGAGTGCCGGCGCCTCCAAGGGCGGCTCGCCGGGAACACCGGCCGACGCCGCTACCGCCGGTGATTCTCCGGCATCCAACCGCAAGAACTCCACCCTCTCCGCCGGAATCACCTGCAGCCAGTCCGCGGCCAGGCGGCCGAGGATCTCGCTCAGGTGGCTTCCGGCGCCCGTCAGGCGTTCACAGGCGGAGGCCATCACCCGATCCGCCGCCCGCACCCTGGCCGTCGAGCGATCGTCGGCATCATCGGCGGTTTCCGCAATCGATGCCTGCCCCCCGCCAACCTCAACCGCGAGCGCGTCTTTCACCTCACTGCGCGCCACCAGTTGGGCCTCGACCACGCCGAAGCGCAGCAGCGCCCCGTCGGCCGCCACCGCCCGCGACACCCGCCGCCCGCTTACGTAGGTCCCGTTCTTCGAATCGAGGTCCTCAATCACCGCGCCTCCGCCGGGCAAGACCTCGATCACCGAATGACGCCGCGAAACACCTTCCGCAGGCAGATGAAAATCGACATCCGATCCCGAACCCACCACATGCGATCCGACTCCCAGTAAGAATCGACGGCGATGCAAATCCTCGTCTGAGAGGATTTGGAGGAGGAAAGTGGGTTGGTGTTCGATTGTGCTGCTCATGGGCGCCTCCGGGGAGAATTCTCGCACGATCGATGCCAATGGGATCGATAAAGAGGCACGCATCAAGGTTGAAAGGAATCTCCTGAATCAGGGTGCGCCCTGTCCCGGCAAGGCGCCAATGCAGAAATTATCCGCCCATGGGGCTGGAATTCCTTCTTCGGTTGGGTGGCAAAGCGGCAGAAGAAACGTCCGCGAAAGCGAACGCAACGCGGGCCAACCACCTCCAGAACTCCGCAAAAACGAACTGGGTGCGATGTTTCTGGCCTCGTTTCCCTGGCATGGTTTTTGCGGTATCCTTGTCGCAGGATGCTGCATTTTTTCGTGGCATTGGATGTATAGCTGCGGTTTCGAGGAGGGGGATCTCATGACAGGAGCCCGAGGGTCTTTTCGGCGTTGGATCTTGAGTTTGGGGGTCGTTGTTGGTTGGTTTATGTTCATCCCATCTCCCGCACACGCAGCCATACCCGCGGCCGAGCGTGAAGCTCTGATTGCTCTCTACAACAGCACCAACGGCGCGGGTTGGACAGACCGCACCAATTGGCGCAACGCCGCTGACACCGATTTCAATGATCCGGGGACGGAGTGTTCTTGGTACGGGGTGACGTGCACGGGTTCGAACGTGACCACCCTCAATCTGTTATCCAACCGGTTGAATGGGCAGATTCCGTCGGAGTTGCGGGCCTTCCAATATTTGAGGGGCCTTTTCCTGTGGTCCAACCGACTCAGCGGTAGTATACCGTCTGAGCTGGGTAGTCTCTTGACCTTGGAGTGGCTGCATCTGTACTCCAATCAGCTCAGCGAGAGCATTCCACCGGAGATTGGGAATCTCTCGAACTTGAGGAGCCTCATTCTGCATTCCAACCGGCTCACCGGGAGTATCCCACCAGAGCTGGGAAGACTCTCGGGTTTGAGGAGCTTGGACCTGTCCGCAAACCAGTTGAGCGGCGAAATACCGTCGGAGCTCGAGAGCCTCTCGAGCTTGGTGGAGTTGGACCTGTCTTCCAACACGCTGGAGGCGTTGATTCCAAATGAGATCATTTTTCGTAGCGACCCGTTTCCGCCTGGGACTGCCTTCGGTACTGACGACATCTCGAACGATGCGGGTGCCAGCAGCCCAAAGGCTGGGCGGTCCACTGTAGTGGCGTCAGGAGGATGGGGGGGGAACTACTACGAGCTGAGGGAAGCGAGCCTCTCGTGGGGCGCAGCCCAGGCTGAGGCAACTTCTCTAAATGGTTACCTCGCTACCGTTCGAGATGAGGCAGAAAACTCTTTTCTGGCCGGCCTCGTAGAGAGTACCGGATGCACAAATTCCTGGCTGGGGCTTGCGAAGAGCGGTACCTGGGGATGGGTTACAGGGGAGCCATTTGTTTACACCAATTGGAAACCGGGCGAACCCAGCGGGGATGGCATTAATGGCAATATTTTTTCCAACGGCGGGTGGAATGACACGAGTGGCCCGGTAGGGTGCTTCTTCGTCGAGGTCCCCCCCCCCTTCTGGTGACCTCATCCAGCCATCCGGAATCAGCGCTCTTCTACAACGACACCGACGTCGACTTCTCGTGGGAAGAAGCTCTCGAACCAAGCTCCGGATACCTCTATCTCGTCGACCAGGACCAATTGACGGTCGTCACCTTTGCAAATGGTTTCTTCACCCCAAATCTCTTTACCGACTGGCCTGGTCTACCTCACGGTCAGAGTTGGACTCATGTTCGAAACGTCACGGATCAATATGTGGAGGGCAGGGAATATGGCCTCAGGCAGGTCAACGTCAACACTTCCCCGCCCG
>JAIOSJ010000300.1 GCA_021107705.1 Thermoanaerobaculales bacterium
GGCGGTGGGCAGGAAAGCCCTCTCGATCTACGGCGCCGTTCTGCGAGGAAGCCTGCTATTCGACCGAAAAGCTCTGCAGCTCTACCGGAACCACCACAACGGTGGCACTGGTGAAGTCCACCGTGAACGTGCCCCAATCCAATGGATTAAAAGTGCTGACGACCAGGTAGTAGGTGTTCCCCGGAGACAACGAAATGTTGTCGCTGGCCAAAAAGGCGCTCAAAGGCGTCCAACCGTCGTCGTCATCATAGGCCACGACGTTGGCCATGGGGTTGGCGGGATCAAAGGGGTCGCAGTAAAGTGCCATCACCGTGTCGGCGCCGGTGAATAGCGTGATTTCGCATTCGAGGTTCTCAGCCGCCGTCACCTGAATCGGGATGACCTCGTAGTACTGGCCGTCAAGACTGGAGTCGGACATGGAAGCGTTGCAGGCCGTATCGACCGCGTTCCCATAAATGCGGTTCCAGACGGGACTTGCCTCCCAGAGCAATCCGGTGTAGGAATCAACCGTCGGACTCCGAATTCCAGGCTCGGAATCGCCCATGATCGCCTTCTCGTCCACTTGGGCCATTCCGGCTGATGCCAGGCACAAAACACACATCACGATCAATAATTGCTTCATCTGACCTCCCATTCTCTCATTCCGCCACTCGTTTGAATTTGGCGTTAATAAAACACGATGCGGATCAACTCTTTTCACTGCCATATTCCGTTCGGCCTTCCGACCGATCACGGTGATCGTACATGAAAATCCGGAGATATATAACCCAGTTCGGAATCCGTGAACGTTGAACGTTCGGGTTTTCTCTTGCCCCTCCGTTTTCGTCTCTTTATTCCTCCCGGCCGCCACCCAAACTACGGCGGTGTTCCCCACGCCGCAGTGTCACCCGACTCGAAGCCGTCTGTGAACACTTGGCCGAGCATCCACTCGCCGGAAGGGGCGCCGGTGCGCAGTGGGCCACCGCGGGCTGTCGGCCACGGCACGCAGTTGCCGGCCGAGCCCGGGATGGTGAAGACGTCAAGACCGTGGTCGAAGGTCTGGACGAAAACCTCGAGTTGCCCGTCACCGTCGAGATCATAGACCGCCGGGGCTGCCGGCGCGCCGTTGCCGTTACCGTTATGGCCCGGGTTGGGTAGTGGGACGTCGTGCAGGACGGCGCCGTCAGCGTCGAGGATCATGAGGTGTCCCGAGTCGTGTACGTCGGGATCGCCGAAGGTCGCCAACAACAGCTCGGGCTGGGCATCCTGGTTGAGATCGGCGACGGTGACCTCGCTTGAGAACATGATGGTCTTGCCGTGACGGTAGTCGATCTGCCAGATCGCCACACCCACCGAATCGAAACAGTGCACATGGCCGTCGTTGAGCGAGACGATGATCTCCGGGCGCGCGTCACCTCGGATATCGACGATCGTCGAGGCCGGGACGCCGGAAGGCGGGTACCAGCCGTCCACGTCGATCGGTGGACCACCACGCGGCAGTTCCTCCCAACCCGGTTTGCGCATCGCCGACCGCGAACCGTCCCCGTGGCTGCCTTCGAGCACCATAACCGCGTAGGCCTGGGTCTCGTAGGGTTCGTTCATCTCGACGTTGGGAATTGCCACGACCTCGTTCTTGCCGTCCAGATCGAGGTCGGAAACGCTTGGCGGCGAGGCGGTCCATTGCAGCCACTCGGCCCAGCTCGGGTGCGGCCAATCCCCCTGGTGCAGGTGGTAGTGGTCCTCCTCGACCTGTGGATCAGCCCATCGAATGAACTGGCCCCAAGTGAGAGGTAGGCCGGCGTACTCTGAGTAGCGATTGGTGAAGTAGGGTGACGCGTCGTGGGCGACGCCGTCGTGGTCGAATGCCTGGATGTGGTGGTTGTCATAGGTGGCGAGAAGCTCAAGTTCGGGGTCGTCGTCGATGTTGCCGATGCCGATATTAAGGCCGTAGCAACCGAAGCCCTTGTGGCCCATGCCGTTGCGGTCGGCGTCGTTGCCGGGGCCGCTCAGGTTGTTGTAGCGCGGCCATGCCGGACTGTGGCCGCCGGCCGGCTGGTAGAGACTGCCGTCGTGTGAAAAGACGAAGACCTGGGCCCCACCGTCAGCGGTCGACAGGGTCTGCGTCGTCGTAACCCCGACCTCGATCAGGCCGTCACCGTCGAGATCGGCGGCGGCCATACCTCGAATCTCAAAGGACTGACCGGCGCAGGTCGTATCCGCCGGCCATCCGTCCATGACGACCAGCTCGGCGCCGGTCCACTGCCAGGCGTACACCTCGTGCGCACGACCCGCCACCACCTCAAGCGTGCCGTCGCCGTCGAGATCGGCGATGACATGTGGAGCGTATACGCGGCTACTGCCGTCGTCCGCAACGTCCAGCAGGTTCATCGCCGCGTCGAAGACATACACGTCGTAGTAAGCCGCCACCAGCTCGAGCGTTCCATCACCATCAAGATCAGCGACAACCGGCGAGGCAAACCAACTTGTCTGGCCCCCGAGGTTGCCCACAAAGACCGGCGCCTGGACAGGCCCTCTTGTGGCGCCTGCGGTGCACGATGGACCTGGAGTGGCAGCGAACGGCACAGAACAAGCGAGGACAAGAAGGCTGAATTGAAGAGTTGAGGCACGCATTGAAAGCTCCAGCTCGATTTTGCAACCGGACGCCTAAAGAATATGTGACCTGGATCGCTCGATTGCCGCCTTGGTGATGATAGTTAGCTACCCGCCTGCGGTGGTCCGGTAAAGTTTGCGGGGAAGCCCCCTCGATCTACTGAGGGAGTGAGCACGCCGCACGACAGGATGAAACGAATGGCCTCGTCGACAGTGAGGTCAAGTTGAATTATCTCATCCTCGGGCACCATCACCGTCCACCCGGTGATCGGTGTTGGTGAAGTCGGCACGAACACGGCCACGAGCTTCGAC
>JAIOSJ010000172.1 GCA_021107705.1 Thermoanaerobaculales bacterium
CCCTGAAAACGCTCTTGTCTTCACCGTCAGCGTCATTTTGGCCTCTCAGAGGTGTTTCATTGCTTCCGATCCTGGTTGAGCACCGATTTTCAAACTCAAATATATTTACCTCTAACTGGACATACGGATTCGGGCCCGAGCCCGGAGGGGGACCACCACCGGCACGGCGCAACATCTCTCTGTGGGGATCTCGATAGGCGATTATGGAACTCGTTCCGTCCTCGGTACCCGCTGCCTGCTTTCGAAAATCGCGATCGCTTTCTCGTTGAACCTCCGTCACCGGGAGCAGTTCCTCTGTGACCTTATTTTTGAGCCGATACTTTTCATCTTCCTCGGCTTGGCGATGCGCGTCCTCGTCGCTAAAGAAAAGGTCACTCAAAGGTTCAGCTATTGCCCCACACGAAACAAATATGCACTTCCCCATCGGGTCGGTGTACATATGCGGAGCCCACACGACGAAGGCGTACTGCGTACAGATTCGGCGAATCCACAGCGCCCATCGGATCCTCACTCAGCCAACTAGCGGTCCTAGCGTCGTACCAACGATTGCGTGCGTAGCTGAGACCAGTCGTTGGATCCGTCCAGAGGCCCTGGAAAGACGGACTACTGCATTTCTGGCTTAAACCTCCTGTTTGCCAGACGTTACATTCAATCCCTAAGTCAAAAACCCCAGACGCGGTTTTTTTGACCTGGAGTAGGTCGAGCGGGTGCGTGGGGCAGGCAAGCCCGAGGTATTTACCGGGGTTCGTCGCGAGGGCGGAGAGGCGCTGTGCGCAGTGGGGATTTTGATCCGAGGGGCGCGGAAGCGTACTTGAAAGTACGTCGAGCACGCCGAGGCGAGAAAGCACCGCTGGGTGTGGTGCATCGCCGTCCGCAGCAGAATGCCGGTGAATATCTCGGGCTCTATCGGGGAAAAGCCGGAAGCGGTTTTCGGGTTCGACCTGGTCGCGAGCGGTCGCATTTTCCAGGGTCTCGAGGGTGACTCTCGGCACCCCGAGGGCGGCGGTGATGGGTGGGCTGGTTGGCCGTGAGGCTTCGGCTGGGGTCGTCGCCAGGAAGACGCCAGCGAGCGCAAGAGCAGCGACTAAGAAGAGAAGCTTTCTTCCTTTAGCCGCTTGTATTTTCATGGTTTCGGCCGATAATCCCGCGGGTCGATGCACTTGTCGTATGTTTTCTTGTCAATGGAAATCCAGTCCGTACCGTTGATGCCACGCCGGTTGTCAGACGTTGGCCCTACCGGAAACGCCGACGCGATCTTGACCCAACGTCCCGTTCGCTTGGCGATCTTCCTCACCTCGTCGGCGACCTCTGAAAGATCCTGATCCTGGCTGAAAACCAATGCAACGTCACACGCGTTTTCGAGCACCTGGCCTACCACGTCGAGGGCGATGCGGATATCAATGCCTTTCTCCTGCCCTACAGACGCAGTCACCTGCCGTCCGTCCGGCAGGTTGATACTTGTGTTCTGGTACCGAAGCTCACGACGATAGGTCCTAACGCCCTGGCGACCCATTTGGCTGATCTTTGCCGCCCAAAAGCGATGCCAAAACGCATCACCTTCGGGGGTGTGCACACCGGTGTAGAAACGTGTTTGCGCCAGGCTCCACCCTTTTTGATCGCAAATCTCCCGAGCCAGCCGCGCGGCGTCATAATTTGGATAGGTATAGCCGAAGGCTTCTTTTGCTCCGTGGAATAGGTTCTGTCCATCGAAGAAGGCGATCGCTCGTTTGGAGGCCGGCGTGGATGTCTCAGTGCTGTTGTTCATCGCCCTAAAGAATAACCCCGCCTGAGGCCTTGCGGCGTGTCAGACGGGGAGCAGATATAAATATACTAATGCCTCCTTCAGAAAATGTCACCTATTTTCCCCAACGGAGTCCTCCACAAGGACTTCTTTTGAAAAGCCGCTCTTGCCTTTGTTCTGCACTTTTTTCTTCATCATGTCCATCTTACGTTCCGACGCATTTCCAAAAGGCTGAGGCACATCTCCCCTCCTCCGGGTCGTCAATCGTTCTTTTTGGACCCGACTGGCCCTCTTGATCGGTCGGATGGAGTTTTTGCGGGGGACAGGACAAAAAGGGGGACAAATGGGGGACAAATTTCAAAAACCGCCGGAGTTGGGCGGTTGGTAGTTTTGGTAAGTTGTTGATTCCAGGGGAAAAAATGGTCGGGACGCAGAGATTTGAACTCTGGACCCCCTGAACCCCATTCAGGTGCGCTACCAGGCTGCGCTACGTCCCGACCGTATCTTGATCTTTTATGTCCGCAACAACGGTGGCGAGTTCCCCTCGGATCTCGCTGAGTGTCGCGAGGAGAGTTTTTACGTTTTCCGATGCCTTGTTGTCAAGCTCTTTTCCCAGGTTCGCTTGCTTTTTCTCTTCGGCCGCGGCTGAAGGTTTTCGGCTTCTTTTTGTTTCTGAACTCTCACCCGCGTCTGCTGCTTTGGTTCCCGCATCTTTCCCTTTGTCACTCTTGTTTTCGATGCGTTTGCGGGCGCCCGCAATGGTCAGGCCCTCTTCAAAGAGAAAGTGGCGGATCTCCAATATCGTCTCAACCTGTTGACGAGAGTATTGGCGCTGACCGGTTCCGCTCTTGGCGGCCTCAAGTTTGGCGAATTCGGTACCCCAGAACCTCAGCATGTAAGGCTGAACGTTTGCCAGCTTACAGACCTCGTTCAGTTTGAAGGTCTCTTGCCCGTCAGGCAGGACCGGAGTTTCCTTCATCCTCATCCTCCGAAACAGGTGAAAGAGTCAGCCGCAGTTGCAGGGTGACCTTCTGGTTGCCAACCCAGGACCCAGGTACCGGGACTTCAATATCGAGAGCTCGGACCTGGCCGCTTTCGACGATCGCTCCCGTGCCGGTGAGTTTCAGGGCCAGACTGTTGGCTTCAGCTGAGACTTCCACAGGGCTCGGTTTCACAGAAGCGCTGATAATCGGCCCCGCATCCACACCAATGCTGAACGGGTCTCCGTCGTCGAACAAAATCGGCTGTCGGGTTGGGGCCGAGACGGCCGGCCCATCCTCAAGTGCCGTCTCGTCAATTGCGAAGGGCTCCAGTTCTTCAGACCCATCGGTTTCTTCCTCCACGAGATCAAATTCGACCTCGGGACCGGAATCAACCGTAAATGCCTCAGGAACAGTCGGTTCCTCGTCTCTCTCAAAAACCGCCTCAGCCCCAATCTGATCCTTTTCAATCTCGGGCTCACGCATGACCACGCTGTCGATGACGGGTTCCTCTGGTTTGACGATCGGTTTGTGCAGAACCGAGGAGACAAGGTCTTCAATCTCTCTCGGGTGATCCGGGACCGGAGCCGTGGGCTCGTCGATCACCAACGGATCTCCATCGGGCGCCTCAAGGTCGGCCATCGGCGGTTCTGATGTCCCGATCTGGACTCCGGCATCCGGCTCATCCACCGGCTCCATTTCCCCGAGGAACTCTTCGGCCTTCTCCATCAACTCCGTGGGCACGAGGATTCCGGTGTGGGTGTCCACCTCTTCGGGGCTTTCTTCGATGTCGTAAACCGGTGGTTCCCCATTTCCGAAGGGCGAAGAGATGTCAACGGCGGTAATGTCATTCGCCGGGTCCTGATCCGCCGCAGGGCCCGCCAGTTCAATATCCGGCTCTTCACCTCGTGTTTCGGAAACGTCAAAGTCCATCGACTGACCGGTGATTTCGTTGGCATCCCACTCAGGCATATCGCCACTGTCCGCGGGTAACCCTGAGAATCCGGTTTCGACCTCCGGTTCGTCAAACGAATACACGGCGGTTTCCTCAGTGGGGTCGACGGCGACTGGCGGTTCCGAAGCCTGAGCAGGTCGGGCGCCTGCGCCTGAAAACGATGCCACGGGGGATTCCGGGACGGATCTGGGCGGAGAGGACGGGAGGCCGGTCGGCCACGGCCCTGCCGCGGCGGGCGCCCTCGGTTTTTCGGGGGCAACAGGACCAACGCCGATCTCCCTCGACTCGTACCGCTGCTTGAGGCTGCGCATGACGAGCTTCACAATGCCCTCGAGGGACTCCTGCACTCCAATACCGTCCACCGCCACGCTTTCGAAGATGGGAGCGTCAAAACGATTAAGACTGGAGTCCATCTCCTCAACCCCCATCAGGCTGCTGAGATCCCTTTTGTTGAATTGCAGGATGTGGGGAAAAGTCTTCAGCTCAATGCCCTGCAGGGAGAGATTCTCCTCCAGGTTCCGCAGACTGTCGGAGTTGGAGCCCTGCATCGTGCGCTGAGAATCAGCAACAAATACGACTCCGTCCGCCCCACGAAGAACCAACTGACGGGTTGAATTGTAGTGAACCTGGCCCGGGACGGTGTAAAGCTGAAGGGTGACGTCCATCGAACGGATCTTGCCGATTTCAAGGGGGAGCAGGTCAAAGAAAATCGTCCGATCACCCTCGGTAGCCAGGGAGACCATTTTGCCCTTTTCCCCGCCCTCGAAGTGATCATGGATCCATTGGAGGTTGGTGGTTTTTCCACACAGGCCAGGACCGTAGTAAACGATCTTGGCGTTGAGCTTGCGGAGCGCGTAGTTAAAGAAGACCATGCGATTGCCTCAGTTTTTCCGTCCCCTGATCATAACCCGAATCGGAACGCCCTCCAACCCGAGGTTTTCTCGCAGAGTATTTTCCAGGTACCGCATGTAGGAAAAGTGCGGATCGCGAGTCAGATTTGTGAAGAGAACAAAGGCCGGTGGGGAACTCTGGACTTGGGTCGCATAATAAAAACGGGGTTCCTTCCGTCCTTGGCTCGCCGGCGGCCTTCCTTCCCACGCTGCCTTGAGGAGTCGGTTCAAATCTGAAGTCGATGTCTTGCACCCCCGCGCAACATGCATTCGTTGCATCACCGGGAAGAGTTTATGCACACCTTTGCCCGTCAGGGCGGAGAGAAACACAATCGGCGAGTGGCGCATGAACTTCAGCTGGCGAGCCATCTGGTCTTCGAGATCCGCCCGTGTCGCGGCTCGATCCTCAACCAGATCCCACTTGTTCACCACCAGAATCACACCGCGTCCGCTTTCCCACGCGTAGCCGCCAACATGCGCATCCTGCCTGGTGATGCCCTCAGTCACATCAACCATGAGGAGGCAGAGGTGGGCGCGTTCCAGGTGGCGGCGGGCCATGACTACCGAAAGCACTTCAGGACCCTTATCGGTCTTACCCTTTCGCCTGATGCCGGCCGTGTCCACGAAACGAAAAGTCATCCCTTCGCGTTCTCGCACGACATCAACGGCATCCCGCGTGGTTCCGGGAATGTCACTGACCAAGACCCGAGAGTCCTCGACCAACTGGTTCATCAAAGAGGACTTGCCGACGTTTGGGCGACCAACTATCGCAATGCGGGCCTCCCTCCCACTGTCATCGTCCTCTAGCTCATCGTCCTCCAGAGCCGCGGCAAGATGAGGCTCCAAGAAATCCCAGAGTTCCGCCAGCCCGCGCCCGTGTTCGGCCGAGATGACAACGCTCTCCCCAAAGCCGAGGCTATAGAACTCCGCCGCCTGATCTTCAACCTCCGCTCGATCCCCCTTGTTGACGACAGGCACAACGGGCACGTCAAGGGCTCGTAACCAGCCCCCAATCTCCCGATCCTCCGGCATAAGACCCGACTCCCCGTCGAGCAGGAAGATCACGGCATCGGCGGCTCGAACGGCAACATCGGCCTGAGATCGGATGAGGGGAATAAAGTCATCCAGATCCTCAAACAGCAGACCACCGGTATCAACAACGGTCAGACTCCCTCCTCGCCACGGCGCCTCACCCACGATACGATCACGGGTCACGCCCGGAAGGTCGTGTACCAGAGCCCGTCGACTTCGGGTCAAACGGTTGAAAAGGGTGGACTTCCCGACATTCGGCCGGCCCACGATCACGATCACAGGCTGTCGGCTCACGAAGTCTCCTCCGCGGTCGGAATCGGTGTCTCGACACGCCAACGCGGACCCGCTTCCTGACCGATGACCCGTCGTGCGGTCACCAACCAAACACCCTTAACCAACCGGAGTTGAATGATCGAGTCCTGGATCGAGGTCGGATTCCGTCCTTTCTCACGGCCGTCGAAAGCATTGAACCGGGTCACATCCCATACCTCAGTCGTGGCGACCGTGGCGTTAACCATCCGGAAGACATCGATACGGGTGAAGTCGACCGACAGGAGTCTGGCTTCAACCCGGTCACCCGTCCCAGCAAGGCCTCGCAGCATCTTGTGCACTTCCTGGATTTCAGGCCTGGTCGCGTGCTCTTCCAGACTTTTGACATTCAACGACGAGTAAGATTCCGCGAGAG
>JAIOSJ010000230.1 GCA_021107705.1 Thermoanaerobaculales bacterium
TGGTTCAGTAGAAATGCCCTACCTTGAATCATTAGCGGCGTCTTGAGGGGGAAACAGTTCGTTCGAAATAGAAATCGAACCTGCTCTGGGCTGCTGCGACGCAAGATGGCGTCACCAATGCGTTCACTAAGACGGAGTTGACGGAGCGCAGGGGCGTCGATCCTACCTGAGACCACCTGAAAACCCCTCAACCAATTCGGGTACCGGAAGCTCGAGGCGAGTGCAATTTCAAACGGTACCAATAGCAGTGACGCTACCGCCAAAAGGAATGTAGCGAAAAGACAATATCCTAAGATCAACATCGTCAACTCCGGCTTTTTGGATTAACAATTGATTGATTCTTGAGTCGGTTCATTCTGGAGTCAACCTGGCTCGTTCTTGTAACCAGGATTCCTCCAGGTATTTGTACACAAGCGGGTCCATCCCATCCGTGGAGATAGGCATGCATTCAAAAGGTTCCAGGTATGCGCTTCATGCGCATTTCACTGACGAGCACCCGAGAATCGCCCCCTTGGAAATGACCTATCATGCCACCGAGATTACATCGTTTCCGAAGATCCGCATAATGCGCATACCTGGAACCTCTCCGCTCGAACTCCGGGTTTGTTTCGTGATCAAAACCCGCGGACGGCGCGCAACGCTGGGGCGTGCCGGGTGCGGTTTTGTGTCAGAGCCGTTTCGCACGTCCTTCACCTGCCACACAAAGCCGACACCGGGCAACCCTCGGGAAGATCGATGAAAGCATCTGCCCCGATGGAGCGGTAGGCCGCCGAGGCGTTTTCCAAGAGGGACAGGACGAATGATCCGCCTTCTTTTCCGTCCGTCCCTCTTGGAAAACGCCGAGCGGGAGCGCGAAGCGCTTCCGAAGGCCAAGGCCAAAAATTGGCCGACCCTCGGTATTCAGTTTTCTTTCCCCGAGGACCCGCCTCGAGCCTTACCGTTTTCAGGAACCGCCTCGGCAGCCCTCCGCACGAAGCTGGGCGAAGTGCAGTCTGTCACGGTCGCAGTGGCAACTTTTGTACTTGGATCCACTCCCGCACCAGCACAGCTCGTTACGGCCCATATTTCGGGCGGTATCAGGCGGGGCTTCGCGTTTAAACATTTTAAGAATTCTCTTCATTTTCTTGCCTTTCCCTTTTCTCGGACAAGCCGAGGAATGAAATTCATGATTTATTCGGTGTTGTTAGGGCAGTTTCTATTCGGCCATCTCCTCAGCCAGCACCACATTGACCGCGAAACGTGTGGCTTCCGGCGATGGACCATCCTCAAGACTGACCGCGTTATCGCTCACATGCCCGGCGCGCATCACGTCTTCGAGCACCGTTTCGAGTGCCTTGCGATGAATCTCCGGGCCGACGATCTCGATCTTCGCCACCGGCCATCTCAGGCTCTTCTGGGCAATGGTCTTGGCGCCGCGAACGGCAGCCAACAGTTCCACCGCAGCCTCGTAAACACCCTCGAGCTGCGGCCGCGGCGCCTCATCCACCTCGCCTACAATCGGCCAGGCGCTCGTGTGAATCGATCTCTCCCGACCCTCCTCAGCGGCAAAACGCCAGGACCACACCTCTTCGGTCACGAAAGGCAGGAAGGGCGCGAGGAGTCTGAGGAAGGTCTTGAGGCCCCAGGTCAGGGCCGCAATGGCGGAGCGCCTTCCGGCGGTGTCCTCCTCGGCGTAGGAGCGGAGTTTGACCAGTTCCAGGTAATGGTCGCAAAATCTCCAGAAATCATCCTCGGCGACCTGAAGGGCGGTCGCGTAATCAAAAGCTTCGAAGGCGTCGGTTGCGGCGGCGATGGTCCCGCGCAAACGCTCCACAAATGCCAGATCAAGGGGCTCGGTGATGTGCTCAACGCCGAGGAGTGAGTCCTCGCCACTCACCCGTTCCACCTGCAGAAGCACGAATCGGCTGGCGTTGAAGACCTTGTTGACGAGACGTTTGCCCACCTTGAAGACGCCGGGATCAAAGGCCGTGTCGGTACCCAGGCGGGCTCGGGCGGTCCAGTAGCGCACGCCGTCGGCGGTCCATTCGTCGAGGAGACCCTCCGGCGTCACAACATTGCCTTTGGATTTCGACATTTTCTTGCGATCCGGATCGAGGATCCAACCGGAGATCACAACGTGATGCCACGGCACCTCATTCGAATGCATCCATGCCTTGACGATGGTGTAGAAGGCCCACGTGCGGATGATTTCGTGAGATTGGGGCCGCACGTCCATGGGAAAGAGTTTCTCGTGCCGCGCGGCATCGACCCCCCAGTAACTCTGAATCTGGGGCGTCAGCGATGACGTCGCCCAGGTGTCCATGACGTCAGGATCGCCGCTGAACCCTCCAGGCTGATCACGTTGTTTTTCGTCAAAACCCGGGGGAACGTCACTCAGGGGATCCACGGGCAGGGTGTCGGGGAGGGCGAAAATAGGCTCGTCAAATTGGGGCTCGCCATCCACTCCCACGCGGTACCAGACCGGGAAGGGAACTCCAAAGTAGCGCTGACGTGAGATGCACCAATCCTGGTTCAAACCTTCTACCCAGTGGTCATAGCGAGTCTGCATATGAGATGGGTGCCACTGGATTTTCTTGCCCTGTTCGAGCAGAGCATCCTTGTGCTCAAGAATCTTGACGAACCACTGGCGCGTCGCCACAAACTCGAGCGGCCGGTCGCCCTTCTCGTAAAACTTGACCATCTGATCGGTCGACCGGAGTTCGCCCTTCAACGCAACGCCGCCTCCCGGAAAGGAACCTTCCTGAGCCAGCAGTTCGGCCGAGACCTTCTTCGCCTGCTTTGCGGTCAGACCCGCGATCTGATCGTACGCCGCCTGGGCCACGGCCGGATCCGTGCTTTCGAACGGGGCCTCACCAAAGACCACCGGCATGAGTCGCCCATTACGACCGACCACCTGTTTTACCGGCAGTCTGTCCTGCTTCCACCACTCAACATCCATCGCGTCACCGAAGGTGCAGACCATCAGGATGCCGGTGCCCTTTTCGGGGTCCGCATGCTCGGCGGCGAGAATCGGCACCCTGGCGCCGTAGAGCGGCGTCACGGCAAACTTCCCGAAGAGCCCTTGGTACCTTTCGTCATCGGGGTGGGCCACCACCGCGATGCACGCCGCCAGAAGCTCGGGCCGAGTCGTAGAGATCAACAGCTCGCCACCACCCTGGACCCCAAAGCGGATGTCGTGGAAGAAGCCCTGCTGAGGACGATCCTCAACCTCCGCCTGAGCGACCGCTGTCTTGAAGTCCACATCCCACATATTGGGCGCTTCCAGGTTGTAAACCTGGTCCTTCTCGACCAGATCCAGCAAGGAAAACTGCGAGACCCTCCTGCAGTGATCATCGATCGAAGCGTATTGCTCGCTCCAGTCCAGGGACAGACCGAGCCGCCGCCAGAGGTGTTCAAACGCCTTCTCATCCTCCTCGGTAATGACGGCGCAGGCCTCGATGAAGTTTCGCCGCGAAACCTCCTGGATATTGATGTCTTTCTTCTTCTTTCCCTCGACCTTTTCGGCTTTCCAGTCCGGGTCGTAGGGAAGATGGGGATTGCAACGAATCCCCAACACGTTCTGTACCCGACGCTCGGTGGGCAGGCCGTTGTCATCCCAACCCATCGGATAGGCGATGTTGTCACCCTTCATCCGCCGGAATCGCACCAGCAAATCCTGGTGTGTGTAGCTGAATACATGCCCGACATGCAGCGAACCGGAAACGGTTGGGGGCGGCGTGTCGACGACAAAGGTCTCTTCTCGCGAACGCGTCGGGTCCCAACGGTGAATCTGCCCTTCGTCCCAGAACTGCTGCCACCGCTCCTCAGCCGCAGTGTGATCGTATCTCTTGGGAATCTCGCTCATGCCTCAAGCTCCTCCGCGCGCGGACGCACGCAATCGCGGATCGTACACCATTCAAGCGAAATTCAGAAATCAAGGAGCACCCTCCTCGAAGGGCGGCATACCAACCCGACGAAGTAGGCCGAATCCGATAAAGATCCACAAAATGGCCCCGCACCGGCCGCGGAACGCCCAACTCGGGAATGTGCGCAAGGAGATTTCGCCAGGGCGTTATTAAGCAGTTAAACAGTTATTATAGAATAGTTTAACCAAGATACACAACCCCTCCCTTTCGACCCGCGGCCAAAATATTTGACAGAGATTACTTGACAAGTAGGTACCTGAACGGCTTTTATCTTCCCCTCATGGCAGACGCACTGATCATTGTTGAGTCACCCGCCAAGGCCCGGACCATCACCCGGTTTCTGGGAAAAGACTTCGTTGTCGAGTCCTCGATCGGCCACATTCGCGATCTTCCTTCGAGCGCAGCCGAGATCCCAGCCAAGGTCAAGTCAAAGAGCTGGGCCCGCCTCGGCGTGGACGTCGATTCAGGCTTCAAACCCCTGTACATCGTCCCGGCGGCAAAGAAGGCCCAGGTCAAGAAACTCAAGGAAAAGCTTTCCAAAGCCAAGGTTCTCTACATCGCGACTGATGAAGACCGCGAAGGTGAGGCGATCGCGTGGCACCTCGTCGAGGTTTTGAAGCCGAAGGTGCCCGTGCGGAGAATGGTCTTTCACGAGATCACCCGGGCGGCCATCAACCGAGCCCTCAAGGAAACTCGAGACATCGACGTTGATCTGGTCAACGCCCAGGAAGCGCGAAGGGTCCTCGACCGTCTGGTCGGATACGAGGTCTCTCCCCTCTTATGGCGCAAGATCAAGCCCAAGCTCTCCGCCGGGAGGGTTCAATCCGTCGCAACCCGACTGGTTGTGGAACGCGAGCAGGCGAGGATTCGTTTTCGTATGGCTGAATTCTGGGGCCTGGAAGCGACTCTCAACAGTCCCAACGACCGACCCTTCACCGCGCGCCTCACCGAGTTGAACGGACAACGTGCGGCCGTCGGCAAGGACTTCAACCCCGACACGGGCGAGCCCAAGGGCAAGGTTCACGTTCTCGACGAGAAAATCGTATCGAGGCTCGCCGAAGCCCTCCTCGAGACCGATCTGAAAGTCACCAAAGTGGTGGCGAAACCTTTTACGAACCGTCCTTATGCTCCATTCATGACCTCAACACTGCAACAGGAAGCCGGACGAAAACTGCGTTTCAACGCCAGACGCACGATGCGCGTCGCCCAGAGCTTGTACGAAAACGGCTACATCACCTATATGCGGACCGATTCGACGACCCTTTCACATGAGGCTGTCGCTGCAGCCCACGTTCAGATCAAAGAACTCTACGGAGGCGACTACCTCCCTGACAAACCCCGCATCTACGCCAAGAAATCGAAGAGTGCACAAGAGGCCCACGAAGCCATCCGACCGGCCGGTGAGCGATTTCGGACGCCGGACAGTTTGCGGAGTGAGTTGGATCAGGATCAGCAAAAATTGTACGGAATCATTTGGAAACGCACCCTGGCGTCACAAATGAAGGATGCCACCGGACGTCGGACCACCGTTCGCATCGAAGGCGTGACTGAGGAAGACGGTCGTGCGGTCTTCACCGCAACCGGCAAGGTCATCTCCTTCCCCGGTTTCCTGCGCGCCTATGTCGAAGGTTCAGACGACCCTGGCGCCGAGCTGGCGGATCAAGAAAAAGTGCTCCCACCCCTCGAAGAGGGTGTGACTCTGCCATGCGAGAAAATTGAACCGACTCAGCACTTTACTCAACCGCCCACGCGCTTCACCGAAGCCAGTCTGGTCAAGGAACTGGAGAGTCGGGGCATTGGACGTCCATCGACCTACGCGACCATTATCCAGACAATTCAGGATCGTGGTTACGTGTGGCACAAAGGCCCCGCCCTGGTCCCGACCTTCACGGCCTTCGCCGTCACGCGCCTACTCAAACAGAGCCTCACGCACCTGGTGGACTACGATTTCACCGCCCGTATGGAGGATGAACTCGACACGATCGCCGAGGGCAAGATCGAGAGCGCTTCATGGCTGAGCGACTTCTATTTCGGCAAGGACGGTGGGAACGGAGATTCAACGGAAATCAGCAACCTCGGCCTCGATCGGCTCGTCAAAACCCACGCCGAGTCGATTGACCCCCGCGAGGTATCCCGATTCGAGATCGGAGAGACACCCGAAGGCGAACCAATCGCTATTCGGGTCGGCCGTTACGGCCCCTATCTCCAGATCGGTGAGAGTGATCAGAGAGCCCGAGTTCCCGAGGATCTGCCCCCCGACGAGCTGAAGCTCGAAAAGGCCCTCGAACTTCTCGCCGGGGCAGCCGAGGGTGACCGCGAAATCGGCAAGGATCCGGAAACCGGACAATCGATTTTCATCAAGAACGGCCGCTTCGGCTGGTACGTTCAGCTCGGCGAAAACAACCGTGCGACCAAAGGTGCCGCCAAACCGAAAATGGCGAGCCTGTGGCCGAGCATGAACCCCGAGACCCTTGATGCCGATCTTGCCTCAATGTTGCTCGCCTTCCCACGTGAGGTCGGCGCCCATCCGGAGAGCGGCGAGATGATCACAGCCCAGGATGGACGCTACGGACCCTATATCAAGATGGGCAAGGAGAGCCGTTCTCTGCCCGACCACGAGAGCCTGCTCAGCGTCACCCTCGATGAGGCCATCGCCTCCTTCAAGCAACCCAAAGGCGGTCGGCGCAGTGCGACTCAGGTCATCAAGGAACTCGGTCAGCACCCGGATTCAGGCCTCGATCTGGTGATCAAGACCGGGCGCTTCGGACCCTACGTGACCGACGGAACCGTCAACGCCAGCGTTCCGAAGGGCAAAGATCCCGAGGCAATGACGCTCGATGACGGGGTCCAGCTCATCGCCCGCCGAGAAGAAAAACTCCGCGCCCAGGGCAAAGACCCGAGGGCCCCGAAGAAGAAGCCGGCTCGACGGGCGAAGGCGAAGAAGAAGTAGCTCTCACGCCTTCGTCTTGAAATCCTTGCCGATCCAACCCTTGGCGAGGATCAGGAGCACGGTCGACATCATGGCGATGCAGGCAGAAACGAACCACAGTTTGGTCGGTTCCATCTTTCCGAGGCCCGCGAGCAGAGTCGTCTCGTCCGGGCAGTACTTGCTCAGCAACACACCCGAATACAGCGGCACGATGACCTTGGTCAGGAACCACGGGAACTGGGCAACGCCCATGTAGACGCCGGTGCGTCCCTCGGGCGCGATTTCGGCGGCGTATTGCAGGAAGCGCGGCTGCCACATCGCTTCGCCAAGGGTCATGACCAGCAAATAGGTGAGCAGTAGATACCAGCTCGTGCCGAACGAGAGCAGAAATGCCGGCGCCGCCATGACGAAGGTACCGATGATCATCATGTTGTAGACCTTACGCTTCTGGGTCAAGGCGGCAACGATCGGCACCATGATGAAGATCAGAATCGGGTTGAAATTGGCGGCGACCTCGAAGTATTCGCCGATCCAGCCCTCGTAGGAGCGGTTGATGTACTGCGGCAAAATCAGCCAGTTGTAGGCGAAGAGGGTCTGCACGGGAATCAGCGCAAAAATGAAGAACATGAATTTGACGTCGGAGAAGGGGTGATTGGCGACCCAGATGCGAGCCTTCTCCCAGAACGCCACAACGCCGAGGGCAACCACAAAAAGGGTGATCAGAGAAATCCGCACTGTTCCATGCGCCAGATAGCCGGCGAGCCCCATACAAATGATCCAGATGCCCCACCAATGCACCGGCACCTTTTCGCGCTGCACGGCGACCGCGGTTTCAGTCGTTTCGCCGTTGGCCTCTTGGGTCGCCACTTCGGCCTTCTTCATCTCTTCAGTCTCGGCCTTGGCCCGGGTGATCGCCTCCTTCACGGTCTTCTTCGACAGGATGATCATTGTCAGAACCAGCGCCACCAGAGAAACGGTCGTGTAGAACCAGTAGGTGCCGACAATGCCGAACCCAAGGAAATTGTCGTCGCGAATGAGAAAGGCGAAGGTCGGCAGGTATCCACCGAGATTCATCAGGGCGTAGAGCATCGCGAAGCCCATAGCCGCGGTCTTGGGATTGGTGAACTGCCGAACCGCAGCGTAGGCCGCCGGCTGATACATGCCGTAACCGACGACGACGAACAGAATACCAACCATGGTCGCGATGTGCAGGGGCGACCACAGACCGGCCGGCTCAAGACCGATGGTCGGCGCGCCTGAGATCACAACTCGACCGGCGAGCAGACAGAAAAATGCCCAAATCAGTGCCCGTCGTACACCGAACTTGTCGGCGACAAAACCGAGGAAAAACATTGCAATGGTGATGCCCGCGGTGAGCGCCAGCACCATGTGGTGGGAATGCACATCGGCCTGAGCTACACCCTGAAAGATGAAATCCGAGAAGTGCATCGCCAGATAGCCCAGCATGCCGAAATACACCATGCCCTCAAGCACGTAGGCGAGATTCACACCCCACAGGGCGCGAGGGGCATGGAAGAGATCGATGAAAGGTTGGGTAATTTCCTTGAACGGATTTGCGGCCTTCGTACTCTCGGTGGAACCAGCAGCCATGATGTCCTCCTGGATGATATTGGCGAAAAACGCCGAGGTCGATGCAGAGTACCACGGCCGCTATGAGCGGTACCCGTCCCCGCGGATCAGGCCATTGCCCTTCTTGACAGTGGACCCTTCGTGCTCTGACCCTCTTGCGTGATGACCACCCCTGAGTTACCATCGCCACCCAATCGCGTGGGGCCGTAGCTCAGTTGGGAGAGCGCAGCGTTCGCAATGCTGAGGTCGAGGGTTCGATCCCCTTCGGCTCCACCAGTTTTTGTTCTCAACTGGGTTGAGAGCAAAAACTGCCACGGCGAAGTCCGCAGGCGACTTGTCCCGGCGAAGCTGGTTGCCGAAGACCTGCATCCTG
This sequence comes from Thermoanaerobaculales bacterium, assembly GCA_021107705.1. Lineage (GTDB taxonomy): Bacteria > Acidobacteriota > Thermoanaerobaculia > Thermoanaerobaculales > Sulfomarinibacteraceae > JAIOSJ01. The sequence goes on from JAIOSJ010000230.1 coordinate 8,798, forward strand.
CATCCCGCATGCTGATACAATGGTGCGGAGAAACCCGTTGGAAAGCGATACAGGAGGCCATTATGAAACACATCATTTCAGCCTTGACCCTGACCCTACTTCTTGGCGGATGCCTTACCCTTGCTATGGCTGCGCTGAGCGCAGAATCCGAGAAAAAGCCCTGCTGTTTTACGAACACGCGTTATTCCGGCCAATGCAAGGTGACGCCGGGCGCCGACGAAAGCTGCGCGGATGTTCTGACCTACCTCAACTCTCAGACCAGCGTCGGGAAAACCTACTGCGGCAACACGACGATTCGGGGCGGGTGGGTATCAGTGACGTGCGAAGAGAAGCAGGCCACGCAATAACCCGAATGACCTGAGAGAATGAATTGATGAGAAAAACCGAAGAGAAAGAAGCGTCAGTGAATTCGGCGCCGGAAGCACTCGAACGCCTGCGAGCGGGGAATCGTCGCTTCGTGTCGGACGTTCGGGGTCGCAGCACACTCCGCAACCAGAGACGCCCCAGCGAGTTGGAGGCAGACCAGAGGCCGTTCGCCATCATTCTCGGATGTTCAGACTCGAGAGTTCCGGTAGAGATCATTTTCGACCAAGGCCCTGGGGATTTATTTGTCATTCGCGTGGCCGGCAATATCGCGGCGCCCTCTCAAGTCGGCAGCATCGAATTAGCGGCGGAGCTTTTCGGCCCACGGCTCATCGTCGTACTGGGCCACTCTCAGTGTGGCGCCGTCCTGGCCACCCTGGCCGAACTCGAGCGTCCGACGAAAAGCCCTTCCCCGAGCCGGCGTTCGATCATCGACCGAATCCGACCCTCCATGGAAAGCTTGTTTGAGACGGAACCCCGGCAGAAACGGGAGGATCTCGTGCGGCGTGCCGTTCGGGCGAACATTCTCGCCTCCACAAACCACCTACGACACCAGTCGCCGATCCTCGAGGCCCTGATCCACAGCGATGGACTTGTCGTCGTGGGCGCCGAGTATTCCCTTCAGACCGGGGTGGTAGATTTCTTCGACGGGTTGCCGGAGACCGGCTGAGAACTGCCCGAGGTTGTCTTTGAGGTGGCTCCCAATGGTGACCCGCAAACCCCGTCTCAAC
>JAIOSJ010000189.1 GCA_021107705.1 Thermoanaerobaculales bacterium
GTGACGTTCAAGGCCGATACCGCTCTGGTGCAGGCGATGGAGGGAATTTCAAATCGGTCGGAGTTTATCCGCGCCGCTATCCTGGCCGCCCTCGACGGGGTGTGTCCACTTTGCCACGGTACCGGAGTCATGAATCCCAGACAACGCAAACACTGGGAGGAATTCAAGCAGACTCACGAGGTCGAACGATGTGACGAATGTGACGTAATCCATCTGGTGTGCCGGGCGGATCCGGAGAACGAGGAGACACCGTGAAAACACAAGTTTCAGTTCAAATCGGAACAATCCTACTGGCCCTCGTCTTACCCTGTGCAGCGCAACCCCCTCTTTCGGTCGTCGTCTCGATTCTGCCTCAGGCGGAAATCGCGCGAGAGGTGGGCGGAGACAAGGTGAAGGTAGAGGTTCTGATTCCTCCAGGCGCGTCGCCGACAACCTATGAGGCGAGTCCGCGCCAATTGGTTTCCGTGATCCAGTCCGACTTACTCATACCGGTCGGCGTACCCTTCGAGAGCAAGGTTGTCCAACGGATCCGCGACCTCGCCCCTGCTCTGACGATCTGTGACCAAGCGGTGCCCGACGACCGAATGGAATGGCGATCCTCCGGGTCTGAGGATCCCCATCTCCATGAATCTACACACCCGGCCCATCATCACGATTCCGGTCTCGATCCACACTTTTGGCTGGATCCGGAAAGAGCCTCGAGACACGCCGAGGCCGTGACCAATTGTCTGTGTGCTGAGGCCCCCGACCATTGCCCGAGCTTCAGATCGGGCTTGGCATCCTACCGCAGCCGACTCGAAGAGATCGACCACGCCATCGCCGAACGACTGGCCCCATTTGCAGGACGAACACTCCTCGTCTTCCATCCCGCCTATGGATATTTTGCCGAGCGCTACGGCCTCAAACAGGTAGCAATCGAACACAACGGCAAGGAACCCAGCGCCCGCCATCTCGCCCATGTGATCGACGAGGCGCACGACCTCCATACTCCGGTCATTTTCGTCCAACCGCAGTTCGCAGGGAGCGGCCCGCGCGCAGTGGCGGATGCCATCGGAGCGAAGATTGTCTCCGTAGATCCTCTGGCGCCGAATCTGGCAGAAAACCTCGTACGCATCTCAGAGGCTATCGTCGAGGCCTTTGCATCTGAAGAACGGCCCTGAAATGACTCATGCAGCACCGGTCATTGAGGTGGAAGAACTGAGTTTCAGCTATGACGGTCACCACCCGACCCTTGAGAACGTAAATTTCACCCTCGCCGCCGGCGACTTTGCCAGCATCATCGGTCCCAACGGCGGGGGCAAAACCACCCTCTTGAAACTCATCCTCGGCATGCTGAAGCCACGGAGCGGCCGGGTCCGGGTTTTCGGAGAAAGTCCCGACAGGGTCCTTTCGCGAATCGGAACGATGCCTCAGCACACCGTCATCGATTCACAATTTCCGATCCGGGTCATCGATGTCGTGTTGATGGGCTGCCTTCGGCCAGGCCGCAAACTCGGCGCCTTTTCTCGGGCGGACAGACAAGCCGCCCGGGATGCCCTCGAACGCGTCGGCCTGCTCGGCCTCGAACATCGTGCCTATTCGGCCTTGTCCGGAGGCCAACGGCAACGAGTCCTGCTCGCCCGAGCGATCGCTCCGAACCCCGATCTCTTGATGCTGGACGAACCTGAGGCCGGACTCGACCGCAAGATCGAGCAGGATTTCTTCGACCTCCTCGAAGAGTTGAACAGGGACACCACCGTGGTCTTGGTTTCCCACGATCTCGGGTTTGTCGCATCATTCGTGCGTACTGTTATCTGCGTACACACCACAGTGGATGTGCACCCTACCTCGCACCTGGACGGCACCATGATCCAGGACCTCTATGGCGGTGAGGTACAGGTCGTCCACCACGATCGGCACTTGTGATGGAATTTCTCAACGCCGTCCTGCGATTCGATTTCCTCCAGAACGCCCTGCTCGCCGGGGTTTTGGGCGGCCTCGCGGCAGGGCTGGTGGGCACCTGGGTCGTCGTCCGCAGAACCTCCTCCGTTGCAGGCGCCATGGCCCACTGCGTTTTGGCGGGCCTCGGCGCCGCACGCTGGCTTCAGGAGGTCCATGGAGTGAGCTGGGCCGACCCCATGCTCGGGGCAACCGCCGCTGCCCTCATCGCAGCCGCTCTCATCGCCACCTCAACCCGACAAAGTTCGGAACGGGAAGACACCCTGATTGCGGCCATATGGGCCGTCGGGATGGCGATCGGCCTGCTCTTTATCGCCGGCACACCCGGCTACACCGAAGATCTCATGAGCTACCTCTTCGGCAATATCCTTCTGGTCCGAGGAGGCGAACTGTGGCTCATGGCCCTCCTCGACCTCGTCGTCATCGGAGTCGCCGTCGGGTGGTATGCAGAACTCCAGGGCATCTGTTTTGACGAGGAGTTCGCCCGGTTGAGGGGATTGCCGGTGAACCGTCTGGCCCTGCTTCTCCACACCCTGACCGCCTTGACCGTGGTCCTGTTGGTCAGCGTCGTAGGAATCGTCCTCGTCATCGCCCTCCTGACCCTGCCGGCAGCAGTCGCCGGGCGATTCACCAGAACCCTGAGCGGCACCATGATCCTTGCCGTTGTCCTGAGTATGATATTTACGACCTCAGGTCTTTGGGTGAGCTTCAGCTTTGACCTCCCGGCCGGCGCCACCACCATCGTTCTTGCCGGAGTGGCGTATCTGGCGGCAAGGATCATTCCGCGGCGGGCGTGATTCAAGTCCCCTCTTGAACAGGCTACACTGACGGTGGAGGTGGTCGTGGATCGCATCGTTGATTTTCTGTTCGAGGTCGGCATGCTCAAGCGTACCCCCCGGTCCGGCTGGCATTTTCTTCCCGGCGCCGAAGGGGAATCGGTGGCCGACCACGTCTTCAGAATGACGATGATCGCCTGGGTCCTTTCCCGCCTGGACGGAAATGTCGATAGTGACCACGTCCTGGAACTGGCTCTCGTTCATGACCTCCCGGAGACGCGAACCGGCGACCTCAACTATGTGCATCAGAAATATACGACCGTTGATGAGGCGAACGCCGCTCGCGCGCAATCGGAAGGTCTCCCTTTCGGTGATGAACTTGAAGGTCTGTTGAGAGAATATCGGGAAGGGGAAACCCCCGAATCAGCCCTGGCGCACGATGCCGACCAACTGGAAATGTTGTTGTCCCTGAAAGAGCGCCTCGACGGCGGCGCGGCGGCCGCCCAGGAATGGGTTCCCTTTGTTCTCAAACGCCTACGAACCGATGCCGCCCGCGACCTGGCCGCCCGCATCCTCACCGCGCACTCCCATGACTGGTGGTTTGACCGAGGCTCTGACTGGTGGGTGAAGGCGGGGAAAGACTAACCCGACCTTCTCACCGGGTTTCGTCGCGAGGGCTGCGGTTCTGCCGAATTCCAATTGACGAAGCACCAGCGCTGGTGCATCCTCGATATATGCACAGAATCTCCCTGATCTCTGTTGTCGTCGCCGCAGGCCTTATGGGCTGTGCCACCCAACCCGCAGAACTGCCGGTCAGGGTCACCTACGGCCCCGACTTCAACTTCGGGGAATTGAAGACCTTTCGGCCGGCGTCTCCGGTGGCGCCCGAAGCCCGGGATTATCCCCGCTACCAGGAGATGGCCCGAACAGTTGTCGAGGAGGAACTGGTGGCGCGGGGATACGTCCGCCTTGAGGACGGGACTCCCGATTTCCGGGTCAGGACTCACCTGCGCTTCCGCAACTATGAGAGCCTCAAGTTGGGATCGGACAAGACGACCGGCGCCCCTACCGGAAAGAAGGACGACATTCGTGATGCGACTCTGATCGTCGAAATGCTGAGTCCAATCCAAGAAGAAGTCATTTGGAACGGCTCAGTCTCGGGCTTTCAACTCGACCCCTTCAAGCCACGCCAGGGAATCCATGCAGCCGCCTGGCGTCTCTTCGTGGAATTCCCCCCTTTGTGGTGAAGAGCTAACTCGAATCGGGAACTACGGACTCCTGGAACTGATCGGCGACGGACAAAACGTCACCCTCTTGGGTACTCGGATTCCCGGACGCCAACGCCCCTCTTCCCCCTTCTTCCGACGGTTGCGCGAAACGTGCGAGTAATGGCCAACACCTCAAAAACCCACGCTGCAAACCATCTTTGCGCTCTCGCGACGAAATACGGTGAGAAATGCGGGTTAACGGGGCGCCACACTTGCAAAATCCCGATAGCCGAGAGATGAGAGCTTGGGTAAGATACTCTGGTGAAACTCACACCTATGCTGCGCCAGTACCTTGACCTCAAGAAACAGGCGGGTAACGCCCTGCTCCTGTATCGCATGGGCGATTTCTACGAACTCTTCTTCGAGGATGCCCAGCAGGCGGCGCCGATCCTCGGAATCACTCTGACCCGGCGACGCCACAATGACAACGTTGAAGCGCCGATGTGTGGCGTTCCCCACCACGCCTTTGACGGCTATCTCGGGAAACTCCTGAAAGCCGGCTTTAGGGTCGCTGTAGCGGAACAGGTTGAGGACCCGGCCCAGGCGAAGGGCCTGGTCCGTCGAGAGATCATCCGAACCCACACGCCCGGAACAGTCTCGGATGCCGATCTTCTGGAAGGCGATGAGCATTGTTTCCTGGCTGCGATCGGCGGACAGGACGACGACGGCTGCACGTCGCTCGCCTGGATCGAGGTCAGTACCGGGACCTTTGAGGGGATGGAGTGCGGCACTCAACAGACGCTTACCGAACAACTGGCCCGATTGCGCCCTCGTGAAATTCTGGTCGCGGAGGACCGCGACGACTGGCATCCTGCCTGGCCCGCGGAGTTGACCCAACCTACCGTCACCCCGCTTCCTCCCGAGGAGTTTTCGCCGACGACCGGCGAACAACGGATGCGACGTCTCCTCGGGGTGGCGACACTGCGCGGTTTCGGCCTCAATCCAGGTGAGAGACTCTTGGGAATGGCGGGAGCTGTTCTCGGATACGTGGAGGAGACTCAGAAGGGTTCCCTTCATCATCTGAAGTCCTTTGTCCGCCGCGAACCCGATGACGCACTCGTGATCGACCGCGCCAGTCTGCGCAATCTCGAGGTCGAGCAGTCTGCCGAAGGCGCTCGTCGAGGTTCTTTGCTTGGGGTGCTTGACCACACCAGGACTCGAATGGGCGCCCGTCTCCTCCGTGATTGGCTGGTTCGCCCCGGTATCGACCTCGAGACGATCGACGAGCGCCTTCGAGCTGTGGCGGAACTGGTCGAGGATCCGAGGACTGCCGATGAAATGCGGGAGATCCTGAGTGAGATCCCGGACCTTGAAAGGCTCGCGGCACGGGTGGGCCTCAGCCAGGCCTTACCCAGGGAATTGGCCGCACTTCGAGCCGGTATCGGCTGCCTCCCACGGGTTCTGGAGACAATAAAACACGCCGCCGCGCCCCTCCTCAGGTCGTTGGCGGACGGCATGGATCCGCTGCGAGATCTCGATGAGATTCTGAAACGCCAACTCGCTGAAGTGCCGGCAAATATCGTGGGCCAGGGCGCCATCGCCCTGGGTTGGGACAAGGACCTTGACGAGCACCGTTCTCTTGCTCGAGGAGGCCGGGAATTGCTCGCCGGAATCGAGAGCCGGGAACGTGAGCGAACCGGGATTTCAACTCTGAAGGTCAAGTACAACAAGGTCTTCGGTTATTTTATCGAAATTTCCAAGGCGAAATCCGACAACGTACCTGAGGATTACGAGCGGCGCCAGACCTTGACGAACGCCGAGCGCTTTGTAACCCCGGAACTGAAAGAGCTGGAGGAGAAGATCCTCTCCGCAGAGGACAAGGCGATCGCACGAGAGAAGGCGCTGTACGCGGCCCTTCTGGACCACCTCGCGACCCATGCCCAGCGCATGACCGATACCGCGTCGCGACTCGCCGCATTGGACGTTCTCGCGGCCTTCTCCGATCGCGCCCGTCGGCACAATTATTGCCGACCGGTCGTGGACGATGATCCCGGCCTGGAGATCCGCGAGGGCCGCCATCCGGTGATCGAAGAAATCCAACGCGATCCACCCTTTATTCCAAACGACTGCGAACTGAATATTCAGGACCAAAACATCGTCCTGCTCACCGGACCCAATATGGGTGGTAAATCCACCTACCTTCGCCAGGTGGCCCTGATCACGTTGATGGCTCACGCGGGATCCTTCGTGCCGGCGACAGCCGCTCGAATCGGCCGAACCGATCGCATTTTCACGCGCGTCGGCGCCTCCGACATGCTCACCAAGGGACAATCGACCTTCATGGTGGAGATGACCGAGACCGCCAACATTCTTCACCATGCCACCCCTCGGTCCCTTGTGATTCTCGACGAAGTCGGGCGAGGCACCGCGACGTACGACGGTCTCTCCCTCGCCTGGTCCATCGTCGAGTATTTTCACGATCGCCCTGAACATGCGGCCAAGGTTCTCTTTGCCACCCATTACCATGAGCTTACCGACCTCGCCAGGATCTTGCCCCGGTTGGTCAACCGGTCGATGGCGGTCAAGGAATGGCGAGGATCGATCCTCTTCCTCCACCGCGTGACCGACGGGGCGGCGGACCGATCCTACGGAATACATGTCGCCGAGTTGGCCGGAGTCCCGGAAGAAGTCTGCCGCCGCGCGGAGGAGATTCTCACCGATATCGAACGCCACACCACCAACCCCATTCCCGGACCCGGCCGACCCTCCAGCCCGGCGCCGCAAAACCGCATTCACCAGATGGACCTGTTCCGGCCACCGGAGGAGGAGGTCATCGAACGTATTCGCAGCCTCGATCCGGATCGAATGACTCCGATGCAGGCCCTCACCCTGTTGGCGACTCTGAAAAACAAGGTTCACAGTGTCGACTAACCTGCACTTCTCGCCAATGTTCGTTGCGAGACCGCCAAGGTGCTGTGAGATGTGGTATTTGCGACCCGAGGAGCGCGGAGTCGTACTCGACAGTACGTCGAGCACACCGAGGAAAGCAAACGCCACATATTGCGGCACATTTCCGATCGTAGTTAGTAGGAGATTGGTGAGAAATGCAGGATAGGTCCCTCCCCCTCGTCGTCGGGCTCCCCGGCCACGAACTCACGAGAGATCAGCGGAGAATCCTCGAGAGGGTCTGTCCGACGGGTGTGATTCTCTTCGCACGAAACATCTCCGATCCCGACCAGGTTCGCGATCTGGTGCACTCGATCGGCGAACTCGAACCACGGCCTTTCGTATGCATCGACCTTGAGGGGGGAGTCGTGAATCGGCTCTCGGTCCTGTGGGGAGAACTCCCCACCCCCGCCACCGCGGCGGAGGCGGGGAGGCGGGCGGTGAAGGCCCTGGGTCTTGCCGCCGGAGCGGCCTGCCGAGCTCTCGGCATCCATCTTGACCTGGCCCCCGTGATCGATCTCGAGCGGCCGGAAGGGCTCATTGCCCTCCAGGGTCGCACCCTGAGCGACAGTGCCGATCGATCCGCCGTTCTCGCTCGAGTCTTTTTCGAAAGTCTCGCCGTATGGAGCGTCGGAGCATGTCTCAAGCATTTTCCCGGTCTCGGACCCGTGCCGGTTGACACCCATGAGGTACTCCCCGTCCTTGACCACAGAACGGAGGATCTGGACGAGCATATGGGTGTCTTCGCCGCTCTCAGCGCCGAGGTCCCGGTAGTCATGGTCGGCCATGTCGTCGCTCCCCTCCTGGGTGACGGGGAACGACCGGCCTCCCTCTCCCGTCAAGTGGTTCAACTTGCGATCGATCTTCCGGGCCGGCCGATCGTGCTTTCGGACGACCTCGAAATGGGGGCGCTCAAAAGTCTGGGAGACCTCCCGGATTTGGTTGTGGCAGCCCTGCGTGCTCGCAACCACGGCGTTCTGGTGTGCCGGGCCTTTGACCGACTGGAGGAAATCGCCGAAAACATCGAGGCAAAGGCCGCCCAGGACCCCATCTTTGCCTCGAGCTTGAAAGAGAGCCGCGCCCGGATGACCGCCTTCGCCCACGATCTGTGTCGAGAATCTGCAGCCGTTCCTCAACCCGACGACACCACAGTCGCGCAGCTCTGGGAGAAGGCCCGACGTGAGGTGGACGCTAAAGGCCCGGCCGGAAACCCCAATGCCACCCGGTGAGAAGCTTCCCACAAACCCGGGGAGTCTCTTAAGAGTGCGGGCTAAAGATGAATAATGTCCGCCCCGCCGCCATCCTTCTCTCCGGTGGTCTCGATTCGGCCACCGTTCTCGCCATCGCGCGAAAGGATGCCTTTGCCTGCCACTGCCTCACGGTGGATTACGGACAGCGACACCAGGTGGAACTCGAAGCCTCGAAACGTGTCGTCAATGCGCTCGGGGCGTCCTCTCACCGTATCGTTCGAATGGACCTCCGGGCCATCGGAGGCTCGGCCCTCACCGATGACATCGAGGTGCCGAAGGACCGCAAGGCGACCACGGATGAGGTTCCCAACACCTACGTCCCGGCCCGCAACGCCTTGATGCTCTCTCTGTTGCTCGGTCTGGCCGAGGTCATCGGTGCGTCGGACCTGTTCATCGGGGCCAACGCCGTGGACTACTCGGGCTACCCGGACTGTCGTCCGGCCTTTCTCGACGCCTTCGAGAGAATGGCCGCAACGGCAACCGTCGCGGGCGCCGAACACGGTGTTCGCTACCGCGTTCACGCGCCCCTACTCGAACTCAGCAAGGCCGAGATCATTCGTCGCGGCACCGAGCTCGGGGTTGATTACGGGCTCACGTGGTCCTGCTACGATCCCTCCGAGAAAAACCTCGCCTGCGGCCATTGCGACTCGTGCCTGTTGCGTCGCCGCGGCTTCGAGGAAGCCGGCATCCCTGACCCGACCTCGTATTCAGCGGGGACCGGTCATTGAATTTGGCCCGGTCTTTCTCACCTGAATTCTCCTCTTGAAAATTCGCCTCGACAGCACTCCCGAGCAGTTTCTTGGGAGAGCCGGTTTAAATCACGGTGAAAACAAGCCGCCCGGCGAGAGACAGGACCAGGGCCACCACGACTGTGAGCCCGGAGATCCAGGCCGTATCCTTCCAACCGAGTTCACGTGCCATCGCCGCCACAGTCGCCACACACGGCACGTAAAAAACGACGAACAAGGTGAAGACCACCAGCTGTACCGTCGTCATGACCTCATCGAGTTGATTTGTCCCAAGGGCTTGAACCAACATCACCAGCGTGAGTTCCTTTCGCAGAATGCCGAAGATGAGCGTCATCCCTACCGCAACCGGCAGACCGAGGGTCCAGACCGTCAACGGCGCCAACGCCTGATTGACGACGCCTCCGGCCCCAGCCCATTCAAGCAGGGAAAGCACCAACGAAGAAACCACAAGGACCGGCCAGGCAATGATGAGGAACTCTTTCAAACTCAGCCAGGTCTTGGCGAGCAAGGTCTCCGGTGAAGGCACCGCAAGATTCGGAATTTCGAGGATAAGGCCCGGCGACCGTCCCTCGAGAAACCGGCTCAGAACCCGACCGATGACCATGATGACCACCAAATTCAGGACGTAAATCCCGAGAGCCCACAGAGGCCCGAGATAAGCGGCCACGAGCCCGTAGATCACAATGGTGCGTGCCGAACATGGGATGAAGGCCGCCAGGGCCGCAGTAATGCGGCGGTCCCTCCTCGACTCGAGAATGCGCGTCGCCATGATCGCCGGGACCGAACAGCCATACCCGAGGATCAATGGAAGGACCGATTTCCCATGCAGACCGATCCGGTGCATCAGGTTGTCCAGAATATAGGCCATGCGAGGCAAATAACCCGAGTCTTCGAGCACGGCAAGAGCCAAGAGGAAGGGCAGCAAATATGGCAGGACAATGGTCAGTCCCCCGGCGACACCCATGAAAATTCCCGAGAGCAGAGACCCGACCAGAGTCTCAAGCGGGAAGCGACCTTCGATCATCGCCTGGAGGGCATCGAACCACGCCACCAATGGGGCCTCGAGTCTCTGACCCACGCCGAAGACGAGGAAAAAAACTCCGGCGAGAATGACCACCATCAGGGGGCCTCCGGTGACAGGATGAAGCAGCAGGCGGTCAACCCGTTCCCGCCACCCTACCTTGGGTCTACCGAGTTCCCCTACCTTTTCCCAGATCGTGTGGGCCATCGCATGGCGGCACCCGGAAACCACCTGGTCCGCCGACCAGCCATGCACCTCCTGGAGATCAGCGATGATCGCGTCGATTGCCGCCTCGGTCTCCGGCGCCGCCTCCAAGACCTTCGCCCTGAAGTGGGGATCCAATTCCAGCACCTTGGTCGCCGTCAGCGCCATTGGTATCCGGCTTTTGTAGCCTGCCTCCTCGAGAAGAACCCGAACCTTGGCGACAGCGGTTGCAACTTCTTTGTCAAAACAACCTGTGCCGGTGGGCGCGGCGCAATGAGCCGTCTGGAGGGCCACCCGGAAAAGAGCTTTGAGCCCCTGCCCTCGGCGACCGATGGTGGCCACAACGGGCACGCCCAGTTCTTCCGAAAGGGCCTCGACATCGACTTTCATGCCGTGGCGTTCAGCCTCGTCCATCATGTTCAGGGCGACCACCATCGGGCGACCGAGCTGCAGCAGCTGCAGTGTCAACTCGAGCGACCGTTCCAGCCGGCTGGCGTCCAATACATTGATGATGAGATCCCAGTCCTCTTCAGCAACGAAATGAACGGCTTCTCCGGCCTCAGGCGAAGAGGACGTCAAGGAATACATGCCCGGCAGATCCACGACATCGACTTCACGACCATGGATCAGTGCCCGGCTCAATGTGTAGCTCACCGACGACCCGGGAAAGTTCGCGGTTGCCGACCGGTAGCCTGCGATCGCGTTGAAGATCGTACTCTTGCCCGAGTTTGGCTGGCCGGCGAGAAGAAACTTCATCCGGCTTCAGTAATGACGGACCCGGCGACAGGACGGAAGGTCTCAGCGGGTTCAACCCGCACACGCCGAGCCACTCCGCGCCCCAGGGCAAGCCGAGTGCCGTTGACCTGAACCAGAACCGGGCCACGGAAGGGCGCTCTCTCAACCACTTCGAGGCAATCACCAACGTGAATACCGAGCGTATTGAGGTGGGAACGCACCCCCTGGCCGCCTTCAATGAAGATTACACGGCTCCGGTGAAGCACACCCACAGTATCGAGAGTCATCATAGAATCCACCATCATCGAAGAGAGATATTACCCCAGAATCCCCCAAAATGCTAACCTTGTTTAACAGCCCAGAATCAAGCTTCATCTCACTCAAAAAAAAGGCATTATGATGTGTTCACCAATTGCAGAAGCTCTTCCTGTTTTGAGACCGATCCTCGTTATTTACTCGCCTCTCCCATCACGATACAATCTCAACCTCACAGGAGGCTGCCATGAACGACCAGGTTCAAAGAGTCGAACTCACCGAACTGCCATCTCCCAAAGATTTCGATCCCAAATACCGCCGCGCCCCGAATCGCGGCTATTTCCTCGACCGTCACGACACCCTGGTGGCTCTGAAGAACGCCCTCCGCTACGTACCGGAAGAGCACCACGAGATCGTTGCGCCGGAGTTCCTCGAAGAACTGCGCACGATGGGCCGCATTTACGGCTACCGCTACCGCCCAGTCGGAAAGATTTTCGGACGCCGGGTCGATGAATACCCGGGCCGCATCGTCGAGGCCAAGGCGATGCAGGTAATGATCGACAACAATCTCGATTTCGACGTTGCGTTGTATCCCTATGAGCTCGTGACCTACGGGGAAAGCGGTCAGGTCTGCCAGAACTGGATGCAGTATTGCCTGATCAAGAAATACCTCGAAATCATGGACGACACCCAGACTTTGGTGGTTTCCTCGGGTCATCCCGTGGGCCTCTTTCCGTCCAAACCGGAAGCGCCCCGAGCCATCATCACCAACGGCCTGCTGATCGGCGATTTCGACACCCCGGAGGACTTTCATCGACTCGCCGCCCTGGGCTGTGTCAACTACGGTCAGATGACCGCCGGCGGCTGGATGTATATCGGCCCCCAGGGCATCGTCCACGGCACCTACATCACACTGCTCAACGCCGGACGGCTTTACCTCGGAGTGGCCGATGACGGCGATCTCAAGGGCAAGACCTTCATCACTTCCGGTCTCGGCGGCATGTCGGGCGCCCAACCGAGAGCCCTGGAGATCACCGGCGGCGCCGGAATCATCGCGGAGGTCGATGCCTCGCGTATTCAAACCCGACACTCCCAAGGGTGGGTCGGCCGGACTACCGACGACGTCGCCGAAGCCGTACACCTCATGCTCGAGGCGGCAACCGCCGGGGAGGCCCTGTCCATCGCTTACGAAGGCAATGTCGTCGATCTGCTGGAATACCTCGACTCAAACGACATCTCGGTCGATCTCATCTCCGACCAGACCTCCTGCCACGTCCCCTATGACGGTGGATATACACCGGCCGGCGTGACCTTTGACGAGGGTCGAAGAATCCTCGCTGCGGATCCCAAGGCTTTCAGGAACCTCGTCGATGAATCCCTCAAACGGCATTACCGAGTCATCAAGCGCCTGACGAACAAGGGTGCGCACTTCTGGGACTACGGCAACGCCTTCATGAAGGCTGTCTTCGATGCCGGAGAAACGAAAATCACAGCCAACGGAAAGGACACCTCCCGAGGTTTCATCTGGCCCTCATACGTCGAGGACATCATGGGTCCCATGTGCTTCGATTTCGGTTACGGTCCCTTCCGATGGGTCTGTCTCTCAGGCAAAGCGGAGGATCTGCGCAAGACCGATCACGCCGCCATGAGCTGCATCGATCCGGAGCGTCGCGGCCAGGACCGCGACAACTGGCAGTGGATTCGCGATGCCGAAAAAAACAATCTGGTCGTCGGCACCCAGGCACGCATCCTCTACTCTGATGCCGAGGGTCGAACCCTCATCGCGAAGACCTTCAACCGGATGGTCCGAGACGGGGAGATCGGCCCGGTGATGATGGGCCGCGATCACCATGACACCGGCGGCACGGATTCACCTTACCGGGAAACCGCAAACATCTACGACGGCTCGAACCAGACTGCCGACATGGCCCACCAGTGCTGGGCCGGCAACACAGCGCGCGGCATGACCATGGCGGTCCTGTCGAACGGCGGCGGCGTCGGAACCGGCAAGGCCGTCAACGGCGGCTTCGGTCTGGTCCTCGACGGCTCGGAGAAGGTCGACCGAATCCTCGACACGGCCCTGGACTGGGACACCATGTGCGGCGTCAGCCGGCGAGCCTGGGCGCGCAATCCCAACGCTATCTCCACCATCGACGAGTGGAACGAGAGGAACGGCGTACGCGGCCACATCACCAAGCCAAGTTTGGCCGATGAGACGTTCTTGGAAACGCTGGTCGATGGATGAGACCTAACCCTGGATTGTGGAGGCCGGCGTCTCAATGCCGAGTCTAGGAGGGGACGCCCGCGCCCACAATTATCCTCTGCTGCCGGACATCAAATGGCTCGATGACACCCGTCGACCGTGCGCGAGGGACAGTTACGCGACCAACGCCTCACCGGCTTGCACCAAGCGAACGTAGGCGCCGCCGATTGCCATCAACTCGGCATGGCTTCCCTCTTCGACGATCCGGCCGCCGTCCATGACGACGATGCGATCGGCTCGTTCGACGGTGGAGAGCCGGTGGGCAACGACAATCACAGTTCGTTGCTCAAAGATCCGCCCGAGGGCGTCCTGCACGAGTCTTTCGGTCAAGGTGTCAATGCTGGCGGTGGCCTCGTCCAGAATAACGACTTCGGTCCCATGAGCCATGGCTCGGGCGAATGTGAGCAATTGACCCTCTCCCACCGAAAGATCCGAACCCCGCTCGCGCAACACATGGTCCCAGCCGATACGCTTCACCGTCTGGTCCAGATGCACCAGAGACGCAGATTCTCGACGAATCTGTTCGTTGATCCCGGGATTGTCGAGGTCAACATTGAACTTGACCGCTTCGGAAAACAGCTGGGGATCTTGGCGCACTCCCGCCACCTGCCGACGGACATCACTCGACCGGAGGTCTCTCAGCTCCCGGTCGTCAATCCTTATCGACCCTCTATAACCCGAATATGAGGTGTCGAGCAGGCGCATCAACGTCGTCTTGCCGGAACCCGTAGCCCCGACAACCGCCACGACCTCACCAGGTCGAATCTCGAGACTGATTCCCTTGAGCACATCCTGGGATTCCGGGCGATAACGAAACCACACGTTCTTCATCCGGATATGGCCGGCGAGACCCTCAGCCGCTTGCCCGGTGTCGGCGACGACATTCCCCTCTCTCAGCAAATCGAGGATCTTTTCCAGGGCTGCTCCTCCCCGCTGCAAAATGGCCATCTTGCCGGTGAGTTCACGCAGCGGCCGGAAAAGCCGGTCCATATACTCCAGGAAAGCGACCAGAAGCCCGGCTGAGACGACCGACGATCCGAAGGGTAACTTCAAACCCCAGGAGGCGGCCATTCCGGAGCCGTACCACAACATGATGGCCACTCCAATGGTGGACACCCCGTCGACCAGGGCGTAAATGAAGGCATCGTAGTAATTCGAGTGAGTCGTGACCTTGCGAAAGTGATCGTTGAGCTTGTCGAATTTCCTCTTCGCCTCGGCCTCGTGCCCGTAGAGCTGCACAACCTCAACACCATCCACCCTTTCGGCGAGAAAGGCGTTCACCGATGCAAGTGCCTCCCGCACATCCAGAAACAGGACCCTCAGACGTTTGCGAACGACGTTCAGGATCCACAGAAGGGGCGGGGAAAAGAACAGGAGCACTACGGTCAGACCCGCATCCAGCCACAGCATCGCACTCAAGGTGCCGACGATCATCAAGAGATCCAAAACAACGGCGATGATCCCGGCGGAAAATGCCTCCCCGAGGGCATCCACATCGGAAGTGGCCCGCGTCATTAACCGGCCGGCCGGTTGACGATCCAGGAAGGACTGACGAAGGGAGAGTAACTGAGCATAGACCGCCGAGCGCAGGCGCAAGATCGTGCGCTGACCGCCCCACGCCAGGGACAGCACATAGGCTCCCTCGATCACATATCCGACCAGGACCGCGCCGAGGTACATGAACGCCAAGGCGCCAAGGCCCTCGACCACTCCTGGGACCACGTGGTCATCGATGGCGCGCTTCAGGAGGTAGGGTTGAACCAGACTCAGCCCGGCAGCCGCCGGAGTCAGTGCCAAAGCGATGACAAAAGCCCACCAATCCGGCCTGAGGAACGGCCAGAGTCGCCGCAGCGCGCCGGCCTCCGAGACCTGGGCGCTCATGACACCGCCTCCTCGGAATGAAAAGCGCCGGCCTGCTGGGCCAACCAGGTGTCACGGTAGATGCCGGGCCTCCGGATCAGTTCATCGTGAGGTCCCGAATCCACAAGTCGGCCCCTGTCGAGAACCACCACGATGTCGGTGTGGCGAAGAGCCGACAACCGGTGCGAGGCGATCAGAACGGTCGGCCCGCCCTCACCCCGAGTGAGCTCGGTGAGGCTCTTGATCAGGCTGGCCTCAGTTGCGTGATCCACGGCCGACAGCACATCGTCCAGGATCAGAAGATCGCCGTCGCGGTACAGACCACGGGCCAGCGCCACTCGTTGGCGTTGGCCACCCGAAAGCATGATGCCCCTCTCACCCACCACGGTCTCGAGATCGTTGGGCAGAGCCTGAAGATCCGGCTTGAGGGCCGCAGCCACAACCGCACGCGCAACCTCAGCATCATCAGGCTCACGCTCGAGCGCAATATTGGCGGCAATGGTGTCGGAGAAGAGGAAGGGGCGTTGCGGCACAACGGCGAGTCGCTTCCTCCAGGGTCCCAGGTCCCAACTCAAGAGGTCCTCTCCATCTATAACGACCATCCCGGGAAGCGGATTATGAAGTCTGGCAAGGATTCTCAAAAGGGTGCTCTTGCCACTCCCGGTGCGTCCGAACAGGCCCACCATCACACCGGCCGGCAAGTCGATCGAGATATCATTCAGGACCGGCCTCTCCTGTTTCTCGTCATAGGCAAATTCAAGGCCACGAAGGGAGATCGCGGGTCCGCGGCCGGCAGCGACCTGAAATCCAACCTCGCCCTCAGGCCGATCCTCGGGAGTATCGAGGAGGGCAAAGATCCTCTCCAGCGACGCCCTTCCACGCGCGATCACCGACAGCATCCAGCCCATCGAACGGAGAACCGGCAACAGAACCGTCAGGAGGGCCGCGAAGGCCGCCAACTCGCCGACGCTGAGGCACCCCTCAATCGCCATAGGACCACCCACAGCAATCAGGGCAAACATGGCGATGCCGCCCGAAAGGACCAGGAGCGGAAGGGCGATTGCACGGACCATGGCCAATTGAAGGCCGGTCTTGAGCCATGCTTGGTTTCGTTCCTCGAATCGGTTGACGAATGCGCGTTCAGCCACAAATCCTTGAATGGCGGCTATGCCCTGCAGACTGCCCAGCACATGCTCTGAAATCTCTCCGAGCTGTTCCTGAGCCGTGCGACTGAGCACGAATACTCTGCGAATGGCCCATTGCACGGCCACCACCCCCCCCAAGACGGGCAACAGGGCGGCCACAGTGAGACGGGGTGAGAGAGCAAACATCTTCCAGCCGGTGAGGGACAACGCCATCGCGACGTTGAGAACCTGCAGACCACCGAAACCCACCAGGGTCCGAACCCAGGTCACGTCGTTGGAGGCCCTACTGACTACATCGCCACGCGTCGTCGTCGCGAAAAAGGAAGGTTGCAATCGCATCAGTTTGGCGAAGAGGTCGCGCCGAATCAGATATTCCTGGTGCCGGCCGGGGTTAAAGATCAGGATCCGGGAAAGGGTGCGTACGACCACTATTGCAACACCCATGATGGCGATGATGGCGACGTAGCGCACCAGGGACTGCCCGGCTCTGAGTGCGTCGATCGCATGGCCGATCTCACCAGGAATGCTCACCGTCAGGTAATTCGTCAACAAGAGGAAAATGGCCCCCGAGAGATAGCTCCACCGATAGCGCCGGCTGTAGTCGCGCAGCAAACGTGGAATGGGTTTAGCCCGCACTTCTCACCAGGTCTCTGCTGCGGCCAGCGCATGGCAGCCATCTGTCGTGCTTTTTGAAAATCTCCTCCATCTCCCACTCCAACCCCTTCTCGCCTCAAACTATTCGTCACGGTACACTGAATGGAGGTTGATTTCTATTTGGAGCGGGGGGAGGTCGTCGTGAATTCGGGTATCAACGTCGTGACCTATGCCTCGGTGGTGGATCAGATCACTGAAGATGCAACGACGATCCCGATGAGGTGAGGGCGCTCGGCTCTCAGCTGTCAGCTCCAGGCCGGGGTTAAAATCAGGGGCCGGCACTTGGCCGGCCCCTGTTGCGTTGACGAAACTCGCCTACCGCACCATGGTTACGGTGGTCGGGTCGTTAGTGATGTTGTCCACCACCGAACCGTAGACGATTACGCCCTTGCCGGAAGTCACCGTTACCTTGGCCGAACCACCGATGATGTTGTTGTTTCCGGCCTCGACCCGGAAGGGCTCGTTGCTCTGCCACCACTGACCGGGCTGGAGCGTTTTGGTGTAACTGCCAATCTTGGTGCCGTTGGCATTGTAGAGGTCGATACGCACAACAGTGACTACAGTACTGGTATTGGTGAAGCCGATGTTGGAACGGAAACCTATAGTCTGGGTCAGGTTGGGAATCCAGCCGAACTGGCCGGTCTGGATAGCCGCGGTGGTGGTCAGCGGCCCCAGTGCCTGGCCAAGGGTTCCCAATGGAAAACACACCACGCCGGCGGCAAACTGGTTGTAGGTTCTGGTCGTCACTACCACAGCCTGGGTGGCTACGATACGGATGGCGCCCGAGAGCGAGGCTCCAGGAATCAGCCATCCCACCACATCGGTCTGAATAAACTGACCGAAGGGGCTGATGGTGATAACTCTAATCACCGGCCCCGAAGTGGTGTAGATGGTAATCGCCACCGTAGCGGTAATGGATGTGGGGTTGAAGATACTGATGTCGGTGCGCCATGTGCTGTTAAAGGCGCCGTCGGCTCGACTGGCCACCGGGATCCAGACCACCGTCGTCCCGGCGCCCCCTGTAGATCCGATGGTGATGGCGCCTGTCCGCTCGCAGCGCTCGTTGCCGGCCACGGCCACCATCTTCCAGTTGTAGGTTCCGGGCTGATCGTAGCCGACAGTGACGTTCTGTTCCATCACCGTCGCTGTGGTGCGGGTATCAGTCCACCAGAAATAGGAGGGGGATTCGCCACAGCCGCTGGCTGACGCAGTAGCTCGGTAGGAAACGGGGTCTCCAACCAGGGCAGTAGTAGGCACCGTGGCGTTACAGCTCAAATTGCAGGTGCCACCAGTGACCGTAAGGGTGCCGTTCCTGACACAACGCTCGTTGTCGGCAACGACCACCAGCTCCCAATTGTAGGTTCCCGGTGAGGCATAGGTCACCGTCGGGTTCTGCTCGAAGCTGGTTGCCGTGGTGCTGGTATCGGTCCACCAGAAATAGGAGGGACTCTCGCTACAGCCATTGGCTGAAGATGTGGCCCGGTAAGTAACGGTGGTTCCAACCCCGACAGTGGTAGGTACCGTGGCGTTGCAGGTCAGATTGCAACCGCCACCACCACCCGTGATCGTGATGGTGCCATTCCTGACGCAGCGCTCGTTGTCGACGAGGACCACGAGTTCCCAACTGTAGGTGCCTTCTTGGTCGTAAGTCATCTGAACGATCCGACCAGGGGCCATCGCCGTCGTCGATGTGTCCGGATACCAAAAGTACTCCGGCTGATCGTTGCAACCTGTCGCCGTCGCCGACCCACTAAAGGTGATAGGTACGCCAACCTGTCCGGTCGCAGGTACGGAGGCACTACAGCTTAGGCTGCAGCTGCCACCACCTCCCGTAACCGTGAAGGTTTCTTCGCAGTTTGCCTCGAGTTGGCCCGATGCATTGTCGAAGATCAGCACCTCGGCGGTGTAGGTTCCGCCAACCGCCCCGGTGGGAAGACTCAGGTTGACGGTCTTGGGATCATTGGAGGAACCGTAGGTGGTGTAGACATTGTCCACGCCGGCAACAATCTGGCTGCTCGGATTGACCAGATTGGACTCCACTCGCACCTGTTGGGAAGCCGCCTCGGTGTCAACTTCATAGGTCACGGCAACGGTCTCGCCCGGGTCATATATCGACTTGTTGGTACTCACTGAACGACAGCTGGCCTGTCCCGTGCATCCCCCGTTGATGATCAATTGAGCCTGGTTGATCTTGACACACCATTTTCTGGGGTCGGTGACCGAAGGATGCTGGTTGACGAGAATCTTGACCCAGTTACGGCCGATGAGCAATGAACTTGGTGGCACCGTGAACAGGGTGGTGGAATCCTCGTCGTTGGCCCCTGTGAGGTCACCCAGGTAGGTATCGTTCATGTACACCTTGTCCTGTTCCGGCTTGTCGAGGTTGGTCAACTGATCGACGTCGTGGGCGAGAATCAACAGCTGTGCTGAACTGACGTTGGTTTCATTGATGTCGAAGCGGAACTCGATGGGATGTTTGGCATCGTCGTTATACAGGCAATAACCCCAGTCGCCGTCGGCGGAGCCTGAGTAGCTGTTGTTCTCGTTGTCCGAGGTGAGCACGTAGGTGCCGCATTCGCTGCCTCCACCGCCGCCATCGGTAGTGAGGGATACCTCATCCACGTACGCACCCTCAAAAGTGTTGGATTCGTCCGATGCGTAGAGGAAAGCAAACCAGACCTGGGGGTGCCCCAATGAATTGCCGGCGCTTCCCCAGTCGGTGAGATCTTGGCTGACGGTCTCGAAGCTTCCGTTGCTCGTTGACGTTATAAAACCGTTGAAATTAGTCCCGTCCGTTGAGTACAACCAATAGAAATAGTCGTAATCAAATTCCGTCTCGAGCCACAGGTCAAAATCCAGCGTCCCGGAGGTACTGCTGCTGAGGTCATATGGGCCGGTAATCGCCCACGTCAACATGTCGTCGGGCACGTTGCCACCGGCCGCCGACGAGGCGCTGCCGGCAGCGGCGCACCAGATACTGGCACTGCCGGCGCTCTTACGATAGGTAGATTTCCCCCATTTGGCATCGGTATAGCCGGAATTGACTGACACTGCCCAGTTGGCGCCCGGGAAAGAGCCCTCGAAGCCGTCGGAGAGCAGGGTTCCGGTCGTCTTGGTCATAGCTGTGCCCGATGGCAAACTGACCGAACTCGGACGGGTGATGGATACCTCCTGGACGGGAAAGGGATATCGGTCGGTAATAGCCGGACCATCTGAGACAACTGGACCGCTGTTGTCTTGCCCGGGACCGTCAGCTGCACCAACGACCATCGGAAGACCAGCGATAACGACCGTAATCATCACAAGAACACTCACAACTCGAACTCTGCTCATGGTGCGCTCCTCCTTCGGAAAAGGATCATCCCTTTCGTAGCCGATGCTACCATGATCTCAGGACAGAGCCAGTATTTTTCAGGAGCGCGGACGATATCCGCGCTCCCGAATAATGCCTACTCTACGGCTGAGTCATTCGATCGTGATGGGCGGCATCCAGACGACGCCCGGGGTCTCCACTTCGCCCGTATTCACCCAGCGCTGAAGAGTCGCGGTGAGTTCCGCCACCGCCGCTTCCTCGCCCTTTTTCTTCTCGATCATCTGCTGCCACCAGGGAACGATCTTTGGATAATCCAGGAGCGCCACGTCGATGTCGGCGTCGATTCCCGCCAGCTTCTTGGCCGCTGCGAGCGCGGTGTCGAAACCACCCAGTTCGTCCACCAGACCTTTCTCCAGAGCCTGAACGCCGGTGAAGACACGGCCTTCGGCCATCGCGTGCACTTCTTCAGTGGTAATACCCCGCGAATCCGCGACCCGCTCCAGAAAATCGTCATAAATCCGATCCAGTTGACGGTCAATGATCAGACGCTGCGGATCGGTCCAGTCCTCGAGGTCTCCATAGATATTGGCGTTGGCGCCCATGTCCAGCTTGTTTCGGACCAGAACTTCTCGGTGTTGAGGTGGCCGCCAAAGACCCCGATGGATGCCGTGATGGTCCCTGGGTCGGCAACGATATGTTTGGCCCCACAGGTGATCCAATAGCCCCCTGATGCAGCAACATTCGCCATCGAAATAACAACCGGAATCTGTTCGGCGACACGAATCATCTCCTGACGGATGATCTCCGAAGCCACAGCCGAACCCCCGGGCGAGTCAATTCGGAAGACGACGGCCTTGATGTTCTTGGCCTTCCGAACATCACGCCAAGCCTTGGCAAGGGTTGCCGAGCCCATGATGTCGCCACCCAAGAGGGGATTCATGCTCTTACCGCTTTCGCCGCGCATGATGGCGCCCACGCCGGTGACGACCGCGATCCGAGGTCCAGTCGTTTTCTTTTTCGACCGCTCGAGATACTTGCTCAGA
>JAIOSJ010000198.1 GCA_021107705.1 Thermoanaerobaculales bacterium
CAAACAGGCCAACTACGCCGACCCCCTGAGCGATGGGCTGGTCCGTGTCGTCGCCGGCCTGCCCGAGAACAACACCTTTGTACTCTTCGGTTCCTATCTCGATGCCCGAGTTCCCTACCAGGCACGGAGGAAAGCCCTTCAGACTACGATTACGAAGGCGGATGACTCACAGCTGAGCGAAGCCATCAAGAGAATGAAAGGTCAGAAGGTCGGCGCCGTCATCACTCGAAGCCAGATCTACCTGCCGGTCGCACGAGACACAGCCCTCCGCTTCGGCCTCGAGTCGAGATCCAGATTGGCCCACGGTGTGTGGGTCTTTACATCGAAGGAAAGAGCACCCGAGCTGGACCTCCGACCGATCGATCTCGATCACGAAGTGGCGTGGCGCCTCGAGGGTTTCGCGGATATCGACAGTCCAGGTCCCTTCGGTCTCCTCCGGCCTTCGGGCCCTGAAGCGGCCCATGGCATCGGCCTCGCGGCGCGCAACAACCTCTACCTCTTCGACATCAAACGAGGTATTCGCGTAGTGCACAACCGTTGGAATCCGGCCTACCGATGCAGACTCGAGTAATCGGCGACGATGGGGTAGCGCCGGCCGATACCGAAGGCCTTGGATGAGACTTTGATCCCAGGCGCAGCCTGTCGGCGCTTGTACTCGTTCGCGTCAATCAGGGTCACGACCTGCTTCACGGCCTTGGGGTTCAGACCCTCCGCCACCAACTCGGCCACCGATTTCTTCTCCTCAACCCATCCCCGCAGGATGCGATCAAGAACTTCGTAGGGCGGGAGAGAATCCTGGTCCGTCTGGTCTGGCCGCAGTTCCGCCGAGGGCGGCTTGGTCAGCGTGGAGTCAGGAATCACCTCTCCCTTTCGATTAATCCACCGCGAAAGGCGATACACCCAGGTCTTCGGCACATCGGAGATCGGCGCGAGGGCGCCGCACATGTCGCCGTAAAGGGTGCAATAGCCGACCCCGACCTCGGACTTATTGCCGGTTGCAAGCACGAGACCCCCGAATTTATTGGAAAGAGCCATCAACGCCGTCCCACGAACTCGGGCCTGAATGTTTTCCTCCGTAACGTCAGGCTCGGTTCCTTCGAAGAGAGGCGCCAGGCCATCCAGAAAGGACTGAAAGATGTCGTCGATCGGCAAGACGGTGTAGTCGATACCCAGGTTCCGAGCGAGAGTTTCGGCGTCATCCAGTGAACCCTGTGACGAAAACCGAGTCGGCATCGCCACGCCGAGAACATTTTCAGGTCCCAGGGCACGAGCCGCGAGCACCGCCACAAGTGCCGAATCGATACCTCCCGACAGACCAATCACAACCTTGGAAAAACCCGACTTCGTGACATAGTCTCTGAGGCCGAGCACGAGCGCTCGTAGAGTCTGCTCTTCCGGCTCGTGAGCCACCTCCCTTATTTTTCCGACCGCCCCCCTGGTTCCTCGTTCGCCGTCGAGTGCCTTTTGGGGGATCTCGTACACAAGCAAATCCTCAGCGAAATCCCGCGCTCGCAACACCACGTCACCCCAACAATCCGCGATCAGGGAGTGCCCGTCAAAGACCAGCTCATCATTGGCGCCAACTTGGTTGACGTACACAAAGAAACGGCCGCTTGAAGCCGCATGGCGGCGGATCATGTCACGCCGCAGCTCGGCCTTGCCGAGGGTGAAGGGACTGGCCGAAAGATTGATCAGGATATCGGCGCCCGCCTCGACCGCCTCCTCAACCGGATCCTGACGATACAACCGCCGGTCCCACAGTGCCGGATCGCTCCACGCATCTTCACAGATGGTGACACCGAGACGTACACCCTTGAACTTCAGCAACGAGTTAGTGCCTCCAGGCTCAAAATATCGGGCCTCGTCAAAGACGTCATAGGTGGGAAGGAGACACTTCCTCACGGTTCCCTTCACACGCCCCTTCCACAGCAGGGCCGCCGCATTGTGCAGGCCCTTGCCCGCCCCTCGGCGATTGCGGTCGACGAATCCCACCAGAATGCCGAGCCCATCATCGGATAGGGCCGCGATCTTCTGCAGTTGATCAAGATTGCGGTCGACCAGGTCCTCTCGCTCCACCAAATCGACGAGCGGATAGCCAACCGTCGCCAACTCCGAGAAAACCACCAGATCGGCGCCCTGGGACCGCGCCTTGGTCACCGCTCCACGAATCTTTCTCAAATTTGATCCAAAGGCCGCGACCTTGAGGTCGAGTTGGGCAATCGCTATCCGCATTTCTCCTCCTGCTTCCATCATCGCCCGCCTTGGCTGTGTGTCAAATTATTAGGCGTTTCTCGGCTACCATTATGAGATCGTAGTGGGTTTTTTGACGACACGACGGTGACCCGGGCTCGAATGGTTCTCTCCGGCGTCGCACCCATGGGTGGCACGCCACCTCCGCAAATGACGCACTGACCGGAGCTACCCTCAATGATGCCCTGATCTCCCGCGCCGCCGATGCAGCTCTCGCCAAAGCGGAAGAACTCGCCAAAAAACACCAACCCCGCCGATCTCGGCGGGGTGGTGTTAGGAGGAGATGAGAAGAACTGATTGTGGTGATTCAGTCTTCAACTCTATTACGGAGTAGATTTCGAAAGTGTTGGGGGGGGGTGACACCTAAGCTGAGCGATTCTGACGGATGAGGTGCACCAAGTCCTTGATGCTTTGGTGCTTGAAGAAAACGCAGGCATACCCGGAGGTATGTCGAGGCTTTCTGAAAGTAGAAAACGACGACCGGCTGAAGACCGGAGGAGCCGGCAGGCCCCATATCCGAAGGATGCTGCGTGGGCAATCCAGAGCGCAAGGTATTGGTGCAGATCGCCGTTGAGGTTTGCTCAATTTAGGTGATAGGATGAGGGGGATTTAGAGGTCCGGCCGGATACCCCTCGCGAAGCGAAAAGCGGGAGGGGGCGTGAGATGTGCTTTCGGAAGGCCGCAGTCGTAGTCGTTCTACTTCAATGACTTACGGAAGTATATATAGGGACCCGCTCTGGACGCCAGTCTCAAAGTAGGCGTTGGCTCGGCGCGATTTGCAGCCGTGATGGGGTCTCCGGCCTGACCTCTAGGAAGGGAAATAGGGTTATGGAAGAACGCATCGGGCACTATCGCATCGTCTCGGAACTCGGCCGAGGCGGCATGGGCGTCGTCTACAAGGCTCACGAGGAGAGCCTGAACCGCTTCGTCGCTCTGAAGGTCCTCGGCGATCATCTGGCCGAAGACTTGGATTACGTCGAACGGTTCCAACGGGAAGCCCGCAGCGCCGCCGCACTCACTCACCCGAACATCGTCCAGGTCTATCGCGTCGACGAGGACAACGGCCGCCACTACTTCGCCATGGAGTATGTCTCCGGAACCTCGATCCAGCGCATGATCAAGACTCAAGGAAAATTGGACCCGGTCGCGGCGACACATCTGATCCTGCAGGCATCCTCCGGCCTCGGGGCAGCCCATGAACACGGTGTCATCCACCGGGACATCAAGCCCGCAAATCTGATGGTGGACGACAGGGGCCTGGTGAAAATTGCCGATTTCGGTCTTGCCCTCCTTGCCGGCGCCGCCACCCGCCTCACCGCCACCGGAATGTTCATGGGCACACCGGGTTACCTCTCTCCCGAGCAGTGCCTCGACGAAGAACCGGATCAGCGCACCGACATCTACTCGCTCGGTGTCACCTTTTATGAAATGCTCACCGGGAAGATCCCCTTCACCGCCGATTCCCCTCTCGCTCTGTTGCGCTGCATCATGGAGGTCGAACCCAAGGATGTTCGCGAGCTGAACCCGAATGTGCCGGAAGAAATTCGCGCCATTTTGAGAAAAATGATGGCCAAGAATCGGAGTGATCGCTATGCGAATTGCGGCGAACTGATCACCGACCTTCAGGCATTCCTTGAATCAGCCGGGGGAGAGAAATCCAGCGTCAGCCCGGTCGTTGCGGCTGCGGTAGCAGCAACCGCGGCCACCGGCGAAAAGAACGTAATTGTGCACGAAGTCGGCGAACCAACGGTGATTGCGTCCGAGATGGATGCAGTAACCGTGATTTCAGGCGCCACCCCGGAGGAACTCAATACCAACCCCACCGTCGCAGTCGACAGTGCCGAGCTTGCCTCCGACGGTCTCCAGCCTCCACCTCCTCCACCATCATCGGTGGAAAGCCCCCCACCGCCTCTCCAAACTGAACCCGAGATCATCGCTGAACCGGCAGAATCCCTTGAAACCGTGCAGAGTCGGCGAGATCCGAAGATCGGACTGGCCATTGCAGCGGCAGTGGTCTTAATGCTGATCTCGGCCGGTCTCTTCGCCGCGTGGAGACTGGGCGCCTGGAATGCCGTAATGGACCTCGTCGCCGGGAAAAGCACCGAGGAAACCACCGAGGTTGCCGAACTGCTGTTGGACGAGCCCTCTGGTGAAACTCCAGCCGAAAACGTCGCCGCCGATCCTGAGGTCGAGAGTCTTGACTCGTCCCCAAGCGTTGTCTCGGAGCCGGAGATCGCCGGCACAACCGACCACGAGTCCGGTTCCATGCCATCAGCTCAGTCGCAGTCGGCAGACCAACCATCGGCAGTCGCCGGCAAATCCCACGCCCGAGAAGACACAAGCGAACCCGGGAGATCTGCGGCCGCAACCACTACGCACACAGGAAGGTCGGTTCCCGTCCCCTCGTCGACTCAAAAATCAGTGAGTCGGACGAGTCAAGTTCGAGAACCGGCGCCCTTGCCGGCCCAGGTCGGCCATGGGGTCGCCCTGATCCTCCTCGGCGAACCTCTTCTCGCCAATGCTGCTGCCGACTATGTCAGGGAGAACTTGGACCGCCGCGGCCTCGAAGTCTTCGACGGGTCCGGTCTCCCCGGCGTGATGGACATCATCGAGAACGGTCCCGAAGAGGACGGCAGTACCCTTGCGAAACTCGTTCGCCCCCACGCCAGATGGGTTGTGGTCGTTCGCGCCGACTCCATGGGTGAGCGTGAACTCTTCTATCAGGGCCGCTACGACATCGAGTACCAGGCTCGGCTCCACGTGGTCGGCCACGACCTCAAGAGTCTTCGTCCCGTTGGACGAGGCATTCATGTACCGATCGGTTATACGCACCTCAGTGTTGAGCGGAAGGTCGAAGAACTCTTGAGACCCCGGTTGAAACCCTTGGCCGGCAAGATCGCCGAGATTGGGAATTAGTCCCGCCCACCAAGCAAACCTGCGCGGAGGAGGAAGTACAGCAAGGTCATAATCGACGAAGCAGCTGCCGCGACGTAGGTCAGTGCCGCCGCATTGAGAACCTTGGCAACCCCTCTTTCTTCACCGTGCCCCACAATCCCGTACTCCACCACAAGCCTTTTGGCCCGGGCCGAGGCATCAAATTCGACCGGCAGAGTCACCAGCTGAAAGGCAACCACGGCCGCAAAGAGCAACGCACCGACGGCGACCAAATTCGTCGATGACATAAAGAGTCCGAAGAGCATCAACATATAGCCGATGTTCGAGCCGATCCCGACAGTCGGAACGAGGGCGGACCGGAGCTTCAGCGGTCCGTAGGCACGGGCGTGCTGGATGGCGTGCCCGGCCTCGTGGCAAGCCACGCCCACAGCAGCGATCGACCTCGTGCCATACACCGACTCCGACAGGGCAAGTCTCTTGTTCGTTGGGTTGTAGTGGTCGGACAAGAATCCTCTCGTCGGCACGATCTCGACATCTGAGATACCCGCCCGCCGCAGCATTTCATGCGCCGCCTGGGCGCCTGTCAACCCGGTCGAAACCGCCACCCGCGAGTATTTTTTGAAATTTCTTTTGGTCATCCAACTTGCCAGCAGTGAAAGCAGAAAGGCCGGTGCAATGAAAAGAAAATACAGTGGATCAAAAATCATGATTCATCTCCATAATCCGTGTCGGAAAACTCTTCCCGACAGCGGGCAGAACATTCTACCAACAAATATTCTTCCACCCATTACAAACCCGCCATTCCACGATAAGATTGGCGGCCATGAATGAGCCACTGACTCCCGCGTCCCTGAAAAATCTCGCCGCAAAATTCCGCAAGAAGCATTCTCCGGACAAAGTGCGCGCTCTTCTCGTGGCCGGATCGGGTCTCACGCTCGAGGTGCCGGGATGGACAGCCTCCGAAACGCT
This sequence comes from Thermoanaerobaculales bacterium, assembly GCA_021107705.1. Lineage (GTDB taxonomy): Bacteria > Acidobacteriota > Thermoanaerobaculia > Thermoanaerobaculales > Sulfomarinibacteraceae > JAIOSJ01. Next base: position 6,115 of record JAIOSJ010000198.1, read on the forward strand.
GAATATGGGCGACATCATGCCCTTCCCGATACATCACCTCATGGGACACGACCACACGTTGACTCTGTGGCGCCGCGGTGACGAGACCATCCTGGTCATGAACGGACGCTTCCATCTCTATCAGGGCTACACCCCTGCCGAGGTCGTCGCGCCAATCCGTCTCGCCGCACTCTTGGGCGCCGAGGTCTTGCTCGCCACCAACGCGACCGGAGCCCTGGACCCGAAGATTCCACCGGGATCGTTGGTCGTGATCAATGACCACATCAATTTCCAAGCCTCCAATCCTCTTGTCGGATCCTGGGGACCGGAGATGGGGCCGCAATTTCCCGACATGAGCCAAGCCTACGACCCCGAACTCCGGGCACTGGCCGTTGAAGCGGCATCACGGGCGGGGTTCAAGGTCTTTGAGGGTGTGTATGCGGCCGTTTTCGGACCGAGCTTTGAAACTCCTGCGGAAGTCCGCATGTTGGCAACTCTCGGAGGAACCGTGGTCGGCATGTCGACGGTCTCAGAGGTTCTGGCCGCCCGTCATATGGGGCTCAAGGTTCTGGTGCTCTCCTTGGCATCCAATCCGGCTGCCGGCCTCAAGGACCAACCTCTCACCCATCAGGAAGTTCTCGAAGTCGGCGCCAAAACAGCCGACAGCATGAGATCTCTGCTCGGCGACCTCGTCGGGCGAATGTTCTGAGCCCAATGTTTCTCGATGTCTTTCCTGTAGGTCCGATC
>JAIOSJ010000376.1 GCA_021107705.1 Thermoanaerobaculales bacterium
GTACGACAACTTCGGCCGCTCGGCCAGCCTGCAGAGCGACGTGGCCCTCATTGGCGCCGTCCACGCCGACCCCGCAGGTAAGGTGTACCTCTTCGCCAGGGATGCCGCCGGCATCTGGCGGGAGGTCGCTACCCTGGTCCCGTCGGGTGACGACGGTGGTGTGAGCTGGGGCGAGTGGACCGCCATCGCCGATCAGGAGTCGCTCATCAGCGCCTTTCGCCATGACTGGACCCCTGCTGCGGTCGACTCGGGTGCGGTCTTCCGCTACACAATCTGGCCTCTTCTCATTGACGGCTTCGAGACCGGAGACACCTCGGCCTGGTCGAACACGAGCCCTTAGTCGCCCTGAGTTGCTCCGTTGGCCGCCAATATTCCGTCGTGGAGAAGGTGGACCTGGTTCTGGACCTGCTCGTGGAGAAGGACCCCTCCCACGACCCAGAGAAGCACAAAGGCCCTGGCTGCCCAGGGGCGATACGAGGTCCAAATCAGAACACGATCGACAAAGCCGATGGAGCCGGGGCGGCCCGGGCCCGCCGTATCTTGCATCAATCGACGACGAAGTGTTGCGACTACTTCACCCGGGCTAGTGTACTGCGTCTGAAGTCCGTGCCATCGGTTGGCGAGGCATTCACGCCGCTGGCAAGGCGCGCTCGGGGTGGGGCATGATGGCCAGGTGACGGCCGTCATCGGAGCACAGGGCGGCGATGCCCTCGGGCGAGCCGTTGGGGTTGAAGGGATACGCTTCGGTGATTCGTCCTTCGTCATTAGCAAACCGCACGGGAGCGAGCTTGTCCGCGAGCACCCGGAAAGGTGCCCGGTACATGTATCTAGTGTTACGGTGTATCTCTATGGGTTGCTGGAGATGCCGAGAGGGAACAGGACCGCGATATCCGCGCCAGGGCTTTCGACGCATGGGACTGCCTGCTCGAAGTGGGCGACCTCTCTGCGGCCGGCGCCTTTGACACCCGGCTTGCAAGCGACGTTTGGGACTCACACCCAAGGTAAGGCGGGCCTGAAACATGCTGGTCGCGCTGATTTTCATCTCCATCAGAAACGCCAGATTCATTTGTCGGGCGCCTTTCTTGGTAGAGCATCCACCTGTGGCAAAATGGCGCCAGATGCGAAAGACCGTTTCAATGCCCGTGAACACGACATGATTGTCGAGATGAGGGAAGGGACACACAATGGTTGACGAACGACATGAAGCGGCTGATTTGGAAAGGCTGTGCTGCAACTGTAACTATGGTTTTCCTTCGGAACCTGGGGGCAGCGAGTACGCGATCTGTTTGCACGACCCCGAGTTTGAACCGTATCTGGACGATATTCTGGAGCGCCAGGACTTTGGCCGCTGCCGCCAGCTCATGAAAGACAAACGCTTCGGTTGGGACCAGGAAGCCTGCGCGTTCTTCGATCCCGTAGAAGACCTCGGTGTTGAATGCTCGCCTGAGGTGGTGGCCGAGCTTGGGGCCCTCGCGAAAAAGGGCGAACTCACCGTTGAAACAATTGAACGCCTGCTTCTCGAGGATCAGACGAAGTAGATCCATCGGCAAGGAGTGCCCGTAGACACACACCTTGTGTCAATTTTCCGATTGACGCTGTGCTGTACGCGCACGAAATCGCTGTTGGACCAGCTCATAGGGAGCGTTCCCTAAATGTTCGAAATCACGAAACCATTTCAGTGCCAGGACTAACCTTCCCAACTTTATGAACGGGATCGCCCACATTGGTGCCGGCCTTTGGGTAGGCAGGCGACAGCTGGGTTTCGGCCCCGATCGATCGGGCGGTTTGAACCTCGACGGCGCATTGAGGCGGAATTGTCGATAACAACACTGTCCCTTTTATTTCGCGTTTTGACGAAAACCTCAAGTCGCTATTGGACCGTTTCAAGGCCGGGGCCGCCCGATGGCCATCAGGACCCGGAACAGAGGAACGCAGATTCCACCTTAAATCTGCCGACCCGTGGTCGAAGATTGGGGGTAGGCGCAAAAAGTCTTAGAGTTTGGCAGGCAATACGGGCTCGGCTGGCCCATAATATAGATAGCAGTCGATTTCAGGATGAAGAGAGGGTCGTCATGGCAATGTTTAGATTTATACGTTTCCTGTTGCTATCACTTGCAGCACTATTGATGTTGGCAACACAGCAACCGGCCGAAGCAGGCCCATACCGCTGTGGGGACGGCACCATAGTTAATTGTGCATCGCAGTGCGCCGATCGCGGTGGTCTGGCGAGTGATGCTGATGTTGTGTGCGGCAACGGCTACATCGAACTGGGTGAGCTGTGCGACCGCGGTGCACTCAACAGCGATGTCGAAGTCGATGGCTGTCGCATGAACTGCCGTCGGGCTTATTGCGGCGATGGTGTGGTCGATTCGGGTGAGCAGTGCGACGACGGTCAATCATCCAACAACAACAGTCCCAATCATTGTCGTCCTAACTGTACGCTTCCTGTGTGCGGAGATGGTATCCACGACGATGGTACTCACTCCCTTGCAGAGTTTCTGGAACAGTGCGACGACGGCAATACCGACAACAGTGACGGATGCGTGACCGATTGCACAACCTGCACTCGGCTGACAGACAACATCGAGGTGACAAGCGACACTAAACTGTGCCGGGACGTATTCGATGTTGCCGATTACGGGGATGAAGGCGCGATCATCGTCAAATACCCGGGAATCACCATCGATTGTGACGGCGCCACCCTGCGCGGCACTGGTGTCGGAGCCGGCATCTTTGTGAAGATGTGCAACGACGTTTGGATCAAGAATTGCACCATTTCTGGATATGCGGTCGGTGTAAAGGCCGTTGATTCGCAAGGCCTCAACATCCAGATGCTCGGAAATAATTTCAAAAACAATACGGAACAAATCGTGCTCGAGAATTCGACCAAGGTTTCCGTTGCGCCGCAGGTGGTACAGCAAGTCGTCAAGATCGATGCTGCCGGCGCCTGGACCAAGGCGGCCGTCGAAGCAGAAGCCCAAAAGCAACGAAACGCAGCAGCCTCGACCATGAAGGAACCGGCCAAATTCTCAGCGGCGGTCAAACCAGAACCCAATAATCACAGGATAGCGCCGACACCAGTCGCAAAAGCACCGGCCGTCGGCACGAGCACCGTCAAAACACGGATGACATTGAACCGGCTGAAAGCCGCGACTCCGTTGACGGTGGCGCCCAGCGCACCGGTCATTCAAAACACGATGAAAGTGGTACCGTCGGGAAAAGTCGTCAAAATTGACAAAATGACTTACCTCGAACTCAACGTCCCGGTCAAGGCTGTTGAAGTTTGGGTTGGAAACCGCCGGCTTGGTCGGCTCGCAGATGGTCAGCGATTCGACTTCACGAAATACGTAGGTAGAGCCTTGAACGGCGAACTCACAGTGGTCTACTTCGACGTTGCAGGGACCAGAACCGTTCAAGAAATCAAGGTTGGATTGCGCAGATAATCAACGTCCAACCTGTGCAGGCATCAGTAGTTTCCGTGCCAAATCCGCATCAGTGGTCAGACGATTCCGACGATCTCATGGTTGAGTAGTTCTGTGCGGGATCACCGAATGCCGGGGCACCACAGATTCCATCGGTGGCACTCATTTCAAGAGCTATTTTCAAATTTAAAAGGGGCACTGTTTTGTTCTTGATCGATCGGGCGGTTTGAACCTCGACGGCGCATTGAGGCGGAATTGTCGATAACAACACTGTCCCTTTTATTTGGTTCATATGGAGGTCGATGAATCATGCCGAGGCCCCGGGCACGCGCCGTCCGAGAGAGGCTATCTTGGAGTTGGATCGGGAGGTGGCCTCAGTGGGAGGCACGCCGGGAGCGATAGAGGCAGCACTTCTTGTATTTCAGGCCGCTCCCGCAGGGACAAGGCGAGTTGCGCCCGAATTTGAGCCGGCCTCGCTTTCTCTCCCGGGCCAGCGCCGCCGCCCGCTCGCCGAGGTTCTGGCTGAAGACCTTCGAGAGCATGGCGAAGAGCTCGGGGTGTTTGCGCTCCATCAACCCAGGGCGCTCGAAGAAGTACTCGGAGGCCACGGCGAAGAACTCGGCTTCGTTGGTCAGGCCGTAGGGGTTGATGTCCGAATCGCCTTGGCGAATCTCCTCCATCTTCCGTCGCACCAACTCGATCCACGGTCCAATGGCCGCCCGCTCGAGCCCAACTCCGGGCAGGCCGTCGATGGTCCCGTCCGACTTGTCCACCAGGTGGGCGAACTCGTGGACGCCGACGTTCCGCTTGTCCGTCTGGTTGCGGAAGCCGGCGAGTAGATCGGGTTTCGAGAGGATCATCAGCCGGTTGAGCGCTCCGGTCCCGACCATGCCCAGGGTGTTCCGCTGCGTGTCGCCCTCGAAGGCGTAAGCTTGGTCGAAGCGATCGGGGTAGACGAGAACCTCGCTGATCTGGTCCCATTCCCAGTCGGGGAATCCGAAGATCGGGATTACGGCACTGGCCGCCGTCAACACGTGGGTGGTCGTGTCCAAATCGAAGCCGATTCCCGTGATCAGCTTCTCGCCGAGGAAGACCTGGAGCTCGCGACGAAAGCGCGCCTGGTCCTCGGGTTCGAGAGCACGGAAGAAGACGACCTCGCGTTGGAGAATTTCCTCCCACTCGGTGGGGAAAGGCCGGGCGAGGATCTTGCGTCGCCGCCGGATCTTTCGGGTCATGCCGGCGTAGACCAGGTACGTGATCAGGAGCGAGAGGGGAAATGACAGCCATGCTGAAAATCCTGCCCCTGTGAATCCGACGGCGAGCAGGACGGACACGACCAGCGTTACGATGGCGAAGATTCTTGCCGTATGCACGACCGCGCGCTCCCACGCCGTGGACGGCCCCTGTTTCAAAATCAACTTTCCCTCTGTTTGTCGCGCCATCGGTTCAGGTTACACGAAAACCAACCCAAACGCCCAACGACCAGCTCATACGGTAAAACACCAACCGGTACGCCAGGAAACCAAGTCCTATTACAAAGGCCGTATGGCATGGCATCGATCACCCAAAACCAAGAGCCGAAACCTCCTCAGAAATTTCGGCTCAAAACCCTTTCGAGTGGGTGATATATGGCGCGCCGGACAGGACTCGAATAGTAACCTCCTGATCCGTAGTCTCGCCCCGGTGGTTTTGAGGGGTGCTCTGACGTCCTCTGAGTTCGTTGAATAAGCGGCCTAACCCGTTACTTTACTTCAGTTTGCTACTGTATGTTTTATACGGTGGAATACATAGCCAAGCATGCCCATCCCCATCGGCGCCCGTCAGTTCCACGCCGAGGTGTTTCCCGACTCGAAACCGTCGCAGAAAATCGCCCAAGGTGTGACGAGATCAAAATATGGCACAAAGTCCCCGCCAGACAGGTACACCACGCCGTAGGTACCGCCGCACCCGGCGCCCAGCCACTCGACGGTGGTCTGCTCCTGGGCTGCTGAGTCCACGTCGTTGATGGAAACGGCATTGCTCAAGGATCCCAGCCCGTGTCCTTGGCGTTGTCGGTAGTAAACCCCGTCGAAGGCGCCCTCTTCGAGTTGATAGGTGAGCATGCTGCCAAAGGGCGAGCGGAGCGAGACGTCAGGGCCGGCCGCCTCGGGCGTACTGGACGAATAGGGATAATAGACGATTTCCGCCGACCACTCACCGCCTTGGCCGGAGTTGGTGTTGACGAACTGAAGGATGCCGTTGCCGTAGGTGTTGTCCATTTCGATCATGGTGACGATCGTGTCTTGGTACGCCGAGATCGCAGTGTAGTTGTTGTTCCCGTTGACCACGGATGTCAGTGGATGGTCCCAACCTACGAAAAAGTGGAGACGCCATACTTGGAGCCACCCCATGCCTTCGAAGGACATGAACAAGAAGAAACCCGAACTGGAATCGGGGTTGTAGGTGATGTCGAGGCATGCCTCGGCGTTTGTGATCGGGGGATGGACCGAATCGAAACTGGTTCCAACCAGATCGTCCCAGAAGAAGTATGCGGCGTTGTCAGACCCGATGCACGCGACATAGACGGCGGAGTCGTTATCGTCGGCGCTGGAGGTCATGGCTACGTCGATGATGGTGGCGGGATGGATGTTGCCGACCAACTGGTAGTGATAGATGCTGTCGGACGCCCCGGTTTCGGCAGAGAAGCGGCGCATCCGCAGTTGGGTGGGAGTCGTCGACGATGCGTAGGAGACCCAGGCGAAGTCGCCACCGACCTTCATGCTGATTTCGGACGCGCTTGGATAGAAATACGTCTCCTGCCATGTGGCGCCCCCATCGGTCGAGATGTTCAGGGACCAGCCATCCGCCCATGAGACCGCGGCGAAGAAGTTTCCGGTCCCGCGATGAAAGTCGAGATCGACGCTCTGAGCTCCCAGGCGGGGGTCCCCGATCCTGACATCCTGGTACGCCCGTTGCTCGACGGTACCGACGCTCTCGGGAGGGAAATGGGCCGATGCAGCGACCGCCGTCATCGGCAGAACTGCGACCAATGCGAGCGCGGGGATAAAGCGATGTCTCTTCATAATGAGCCTCCTCGAATGAAGCAGTGGTTAGCCGCGATGCCGGTCAACCCGGATCCAAGATCAAGAAACCCACGAAAGTTGCAAAATTTCAGCTCGTGCACAGAGTCTACCAGAGATTTAAAAGGGACTCTGTTATTTTCTCCTTTACTTGACGGCCTCGATGGCCACCAAGAGCATTTCCCCTCACACTCTCAGGCATACGACCGCGATGCCCCTGCTCAAATCAGGTGTCGACTTGACAACTATCCGATCATGGCTTGGACACGCGTCTGTCAACACCACACATCACTATGCCGAGGCCGATCTGGAAATGAAACACCGGGCTCTCAGTCGATGCAACGATCCAGAAACACCACTCTTGATGTATCAGCCAACGGATCAACTACTCGCTTTCCTCGCAACATTATGTAGAGTAGATCGGAGAATCACCCTTTGACTGCAGGAGGTTACGAGCCGTACTCAACATTTGCCATTCATAGCTTTTCCCCAAGAGCGCCTCCTGGGAACGATTACTTCCAGGGAAAGGCTATGAGTAGCAATTCACGGGAAGAGCGCCCGAAAGCATCGGCCCCGTTGGAGTGGTAGGCCGCCGAGGCGAGTTTTCCGAGAGGGACATGATAATCGCTTCGATCTCGTTGTCTTCCGTCCCTCTCGGAAAACGCCGAGCTGAGCCGCGCAGCGGATCAGAAGGCCGATGCTCAATCCTGGCTCAACCCCGTCTCACCCGCCTCAGCAGCCGCCCGAATCGCCCGGGCGGCACACTCGGCAAAACCCACACAGGTGCGGCAGACCTCGTCGTCGATGTGGTGGAAGTCTTCCGGACCGCAAACGGTGATCGAGGGATCTCGCGCCGCATCGAGTTCTTCGAGCAGGGGAAGCAGGCCTTCGGGGATCTTGCCGGCGGCCCGGCTCTCGGTCTCAGCCTGGCGAACCCTGGCATCCCACGCCATGTTGCGCTGGGCGGCGTCATTCGCCTCCTCGGCGATGGCGTGCGCCGCCCTCTTCTTCGCGAGCTTGAAGCCCATCTGCCGCCTCGTGGGTATCTTCCGGGTAACGAGGAAAAAACCGTAACCGGCCGACATTCCAACAACATTCGCCGCACCTGCGAGCAGCCCCATGCTGAGGCTGGAAAAGACGAGGAAAGCCCCGGCAACGACAGCCAGGTATTTGACCTTCACCGGCAGGATGAAAAACAGCAGGAACTCGGTGTCCGGATAGAGGGTGGCGAATGTGAAGAGCAGAGAGGTGGAGAGGAAAATGTCCCCGCCCAACGGCACACCGAGCATCATCGCCGTCCCGGCAGCGCCGGCAATCGAGATGAACCAGAACATAAGGAAGCGCAACGATCCCCACATCTGCTCCAACGGCCGCGCCATGATCCACAGGACCAACATCGAGAAAAAGAACGAGATCATGCCGCCGTGAATGAATTGGAAGGTGACGAGGGTCCACGGGCGCGCCGCGACCAGCCCCGGAATGAGGGCCAAGACTTCGACGCTTCCCTGACCCGTGGAGGTCAGGAAATACACCGCAAAATGAAAGAAGAGCAGTCCTTCCGTGAGGTGCCAGATCTCTTTACGCATCAACGTCTCCCAAGGCGTCGTTCCATTTCCTCCTGGCTGAGCCGAAGGATAATCGGCCGGCCGTGAGGACAGCGATAAGGATCGTCTGCTTGTGTGAGGTCGTCAAGTAGGGCTCGCTGCTCAGCCTCCACGAGGTGGTGATTCACCTTGATGGCCGCCCGACAGGACAGGGATGCGGCCAGCTCCTCCATAAGGTTTTCGGCGACCCTCTCCGCCACGCCGTCCAGGGCCGTGGCTTGTTCCAGGAAGTCTTCGACCAACGACTGGGCCCCCTCGGCATCCAGATCCGGTGGGAGAGAGGAGATCCTCAGGGTGTCCGGTCCGAAGACGTCGACCTCCAGCCCAACGCGTTCCAGCATGTCTGAAACCCGCGACAGCGCAGCAACAAAGGCATCATCGACCTCCACGAGGATCGGCGTGAGCAGACCCTGTGAAGGCGCCTTTTCGCCTCTCAGTTGACGCAAAATACGATCGTACAGGACCCGCTCGTGGGCCACGTGTTGATCGACGATCACCAGGCCATGATGATCTTCGAGCAGAATGAAAGAGTTCCGGTATTGGCCGATGAGCCGTCCGAAGGGAGTGTCTGCGGCCCCCGATCGGGCGCCGGAGCGATGGTCATCTGTCCCACTGGGCGGCAGACGCTGCGTTGGACCGAAACCGTCGAAGGGCTCGCCGGCCGTATCCTGCCCCGCCGCGTAAACGGGATGGGGGAAGAGGCCACGCCCACTCACGGAGTCTTGGCCCAACCCGGCGCCGTAGGGAGAGGTGGCCTCAGCGACCTGAGCCGGGCCACCCGGAGTATCAGCCGGCCCCGCCTCCTCAAGCCTGCGCACGTCGATCTCGCCGTGCCCGGCCGTGATCACCCCACGAAGCGCACGTTCGACGAGAGCAAATACCGACCCGGAGCGGGCGAAACGCACTTCGGCCTTGGCAGGGTGGACGTTGACGTCCACCGCATCCGGCGGCGCCGTGAGGTGAAGAACGACTCGGGAACCACCATATCCGGCGCCGGCAGATCTCAAAACGCGGTTCACGGCGCCGATCAACAACCGGTCGCGCACCCATCGTCCATTGACCAACAACGTCAGCTGAGGCCGACCGGAACCGCGACCAGGCGCCAATAGCCCCCAGGCCCGCATCCCTCCCCCTTCGGCGGAAAAACGATGAATCGTCCCGATGCCTCGACGGCGGAGAAGATCCCGTAAACGCTGATCCAGACTTGTCGTCGCCGGGGCCTCGACGAGGGTTCTGTCACCGTGTTTGACGATGAAGCTTACGTCGGGCCGGGCCATCGCCATAGCCATGACAGCGTCTTGGGCGTGACGCAGCTCGGTCTCCGGAGCGTGAAGGAACTTGCGGCGGGCGGGAGTGTTGAAAAACAGGTCGCGCACCTCAACCGTCGTACCCCGACCCCTCGCACGGCCCTCTACCGCCAGGATGCGGCCGCCCTCCACGGAGATCTCCACTCCACCGCGCGCCGGGTCGGCGCTGGTGGTGAGGCGGAATCGCGAGACCGCGGCGATCGACGGGAGAGCCTCCCCGCGAAATCCGAGCGTGGCGATGCGATCCAAATCCGCCGCAGAACTCAGTTTCGAGGTCGCGTGGCGTTCCAGAGCAAGCACGGCGTCGTCTTCGTCCATCCCACAGCCGTCGTCCGTGACCCGGACCAGGGTCCGACCACCGGCGACCAGTTCTACTTCTATCCTCGTGGATTCGGCGTCGAGGGCATTTTCAACCAACTCTTTGGCCACCGACGCCGGACGCTCGACAACCTCACCGGCAGCGATGCGGTTGATGACGGGGTCGGAGAGAACGTGGATGCGCACCATCGAAGAAGGATAACCCGAAAGAGTGGTTCATGGAGGACAGTTTCTGGGCGATCCCGGCCTTCGTCCGAGTGGGTACTCGTCCGCGCGGGACCTCACTCGTCAAAAACGCCCGAATCGTAGATACTCGGTTTGGGCGAGGACCCGGGCGTGACCAGGCGGGCCGGATCCGCCAAATCCTCCTGGATGATCAAGTCGATCAGGAGATCACGGACCCCGGCTTTGCCGCGACTCCTGTACAGGTCTTTGACCTGCGCGGCCGAAAGCTCAATGCCGGTCATGATCTTGAGGTACTGGCAGAAGACCCTTCCCCGAGATCGGAAACTCGTAATGAGAACCACCAACAGGAAGGTCACGACAGCTACAGCGCTCAACTGAAATACTACCGGACCCGAAAAATCAAGAGTCTCGAACATCAGACATCCTCCCTACCTTGACCACCATCGTTGAAACCGAGGGTTTCATCAACCTCGGCGAAATAATTTTCGGGAACCAGAATCTCCCGCCCCTTGGAACCGGCCGGGGGCCCGACGATCCCCTCCGCCTCCATCATGTCGAGGAGACGGGCGGCGCGGGTATAGCCGAGCCTGAGCCGGCGCTGAATATGGGAGGCTGAGGCCTTGCCTTCGCGAACCACGAGGCGGGCTGCATCTTCAAACATGGGATCTTCAAAGGTGTCGCCGGGATCCCCCCCGCCGTTTCTCTTCCCTGATCCGCGGTCATTCCCGCCCAGCGGTTCATGCGACAGAATTCCCTTCTGGTATTCAGGTTTTCCGAATCTCTTGATGTAGCGAACCACTCCGGCGATCTCTTTCTCGGTCACCATAGGACCATGGAGACGCATAAAGTTCGAGGTCCCGGGGGCAAGGTAGAGCATGTCGCCCCGACCGATGAGATGCTCGGCGCCCATCTCGTCGAGAATAGTTCGGGAATCGTGGCGGGAGCGAACCTTGTAGGCGATCCGGCAAGGGAAATTGGCCTTGATGATGCCCGTGAGCACATCCACCGAAGGGCGTTGGGTTGCACAGATGAGGTGCAGACCCACCGCTCTCGCCTTCTGCGCGATACGGGTAATGGCCTCTTCGACCGCCCGCCCCGCGGTCATCATGAGATCGGCCAACTCATCGATGATGATGACGATGAAGGGCATCGGCTCGAACTCGGCCTCGTCGGCATCTTCACCCAGAAACCGTTCGACCGTCTTCTTCAATTGCACGGGGTCGCGGACCAATTGGTTGTACTGTTCGAGATTGCGCACCCCCAGAGAGGCCAGCTTGCGATAACGCTGGTCCATTTCCTCCACCGCCCACCCGAGAGCGTTGGCGGCCTTCTTGGGCTCGGTGATAATCGGAACCAGAAGGTGGGGAATGTCCCTGTAGACACCCAATTCCACCATTTTCGGATCGACAAAGATGAATTTCACATCCTCGGGCTTTGCCTTGTAGAGAATGGACAGGATCATCGCGTTGATCCCGACGGATTTCCCCGAGCCGGTGAAGCCCCCAATAAGCAGGTGAGGCATTCGTTGCAGATCGGAGACGAAAGGTTTGCCACGAATGTCGACCCCAAGACAGAGGGTGAGAAGGGAACGGGCTCGCTGAAATTCCGGGGCATCGATCAACTGGGAAAGGCGGATGATCTCGGGTTCCGGGTTCGGGACCTCGATGCCGACCGTGGCCCGGCCCGGAACCCGTGCAATGCGAACGGACTGCGTCTTGAGCGCCAGCGCCAGATCCTCCGAGAGATTCTGGACCTTGGCAATCTTGACGCCCGAGGCGAGCCGGAATTCGTAGGTCGTGATTACCGGGCCGGTCCGGATGTTCACAACCTCACCCTGGACCTGGAATTCCCGGCATTTGGCGGTGACCATCTGTCCGATCTCCACCAGAGCAGAAGAATCCTTCTCGGCCTCGTCGTCGGGGGGTTCGAGAAAGGACGATCGAGGGAGGTCATACCGCTCGAGATCCTCGATGAAGTCAAACTCCTCCTGCACAGCCGGCACTTTGGCGATCTTTCTCCCTCCCTCGTCGCCTTCCTTGGCGCCGGCTTCCCCACTTGGGCGTCGGGGCCGTTTGGCGGAGGAGGTCGAGGCCCGGGACTTTTTTTTCGCTTGAGTCTCTTCAGTACCGAAGTGAACGACGGGGCCGGACGGTTCAAGCGTTGGCAGCCGATCCTCCGAGCCTCGACGGCGGTTTATTCGGAAACTGCCCTTTCCGTCCACCTCCTTAACGGTCACCGAATCCGGTGATGACGAAGCCTGATCGACGCCGGAAAGCCGGTCGAGAACCCGGCGGCGGTCCTTCTGCTCCTGTTTCATCCGTCGGCGCTCGTCGCGTCGTTGACGGCGACCAAGGAGACGGCGGCGAAAATAGAAAAGAACTCTTTCGGCGCCACGTTCAACCGAAAGCCCGGACACCAACAGAGTCCCGACAATCATCAACACCAGCAGAATCAAGAGGCGACCGACCGGCCCGGCGAGACCGCCGAGCAGATCCTTGGAAGCGTGGCCGATCACACCACCACAGCTCATCACCCCCTCACGAAAAGTGACCTCAGAACACACCAATTCCACCAGGCCCGGCCCGGAGAGCAAGACCAGCGACCACCCCACCGCCACCCACCGGAGGGAACGCGGCAACTCTCGGCGCAGAAGACGCCACGCAAAGATGCCGGCAATCACCGGGAGGAACAGAGCTGAGATCCCGAACACACCGAGAAGAGACGCCGACAGCGTCGCCCCCAACCATCCCACCAAGTTCTGCGGCTGAGTGTGCAGCGTCGAAGTATGGAAGGGACTGGGGTCAACCGGAGAATGACTCAGCAAGGATGCCGCCATCAACAGCGCTGCTCCGGCCAGAGCCACCGCAATGATCTCTCGCACCTGCCTTTCATTCATGACCGCACCACCCAACTCAGGGTCAGGACAACGAGCCCAAGAGGCAGGCAATACCAGGCAAATCGGTGGAAATACCGAGAACCGACCAGTCGAATGACCAGCTGAAGCGCGAAATATCCGGTCACCGCCGCAGCCGCTGCGCCGAGGAAAGTCACTCCCCAAAACGAAGCCCCACCCGTCGCAAGTTCTTCGCGATGGGAAATGAGTTCCACCAGGGTAGCGCCGACGATAGCCGGTACGCTGAGAAGGAAAGAAAAACGAGCGACCCATGCCCGATCGAGACCCAGGGCCAGACCGGCGGTGATCGTCGCTCCGGAACGGGAGATGCCCGGGAAAACGGCCAGGCCCGGCATCAAACCAATCACGCCCGCCTGTTTCCACGACATCGACCCTTCGACAGAGACCCCTCCGGGCAAGAACCGAGTCGAAAGCACCAGAAGACCGGTCAGAACCAAGCAAAGGCCAACGACCTTTGGGTTTTGAAAGGCGGCCGTAGCGGGTCCACGAAGGGGGAAGGCGAGGATGGCGGTGGCGAAAGTTCCGGTCACCAACAGAGCCAGCAGGCGGCGCCCGTCAATGGTCGTCAGCCAACGCCGGAGCTGGCCACGTTCGGAGAAAACCACCGCCGTTGCGGTTCCGACGTGCAACATCGCGTCGAAGACGACCCCGGGCTGACGGAAAGGAAATCCCAGGCGCTCGAAGCTCATCTGGGCAAGGGCCGAATGACCGGAGGAAGAAACCGGCAAGAACTCGGTGATTCCCTGAAGGACCCCAAGAAAGAGGCTCTGCCACCAAGTCATCAATGCCTCAACTCAGAGTACGACTCGGACCGAAGAATTAACTTAAGACAACACATTCCTCAAGATGGTACCACCCCGGAGGAAACTCGAAACTCGAAACCGGAAACTCG
>JAIOSJ010000056.1 GCA_021107705.1 Thermoanaerobaculales bacterium
ATAGCTCCTTGAGACGGTCAAAGACACCCCTGCGCATCGTTTCCCGTTGCGGCTCGACTCAATCCAGCAGAGACTCCACCTCCCCGAGGTCACGTCGAATCTGTAAGGCGAGTTCCTGCCCTTCTTCCTGACGCATCGCCGAAAAGGCACACGCCGCATCTCCGACCGCCGCCCTGAGATTTGCGATTTCCTCGCTTTCCAAACCGGCCGACTCTGACGTCACGCTCACAAGCCCCGGCAAAGCCAACAGGTCTCCGACATTGGCGCCTTGGGCGCCGGCTGATCCCAATCCCTCGAGCTGATGCATCAGATCCGAGAGTCCTTCCCGATCTACGAGAATCTGCGAAGTCGAGGGCTTGAGCCGTTGGAGATTCACCTGCACCGTGATGCGACCCCGTTCGGCCTCCCGCTCCACCTCCCCGCGAACGGCCGCCTCCACTTCGGGCAGATCCTCACGCCCGGAGAGCCGCACCTGAACATCGAGATATCGATGGTTCACTGACCGAATAATCAGACCCACGGCAAGACGATCGGACAACCTTGCCTGGGCTCGGCCGAAGCCGGTCATACTTCTCACAATCTTTTCCCCCGGTCCTACCATTTCAGATGACCTTGGCCCTTTCAGACAGAGAACGGGCAATCACCATCCTCTGCACCTCGGAGGTTCCCTCGTAGATGGTCACGACGCGGGCGTCCCGGAAGAGGCGTTCGATGGTGTACTCCGACGAAAACCCGTATCCCCCGTGGATCTGGATGGCATGAGCGACCACCCTATTGCACATCTCGGAAGCGTACAGCTTCGCCATCGCCGACTCCCGAGAATGGCGCCCTGGGCGCCCAGCGGCCCACACGGCCCGCTGCAACAGGCTGCGGGCCGCCTCAATCTCGGTGTCCATGTCGGCCAGACGGAACGCGATGGCTTGGTGCTCGATGATGGCCTTTCCAAACTGCTTGCGGTCTCTGGCGTATCGAAGAGCCTCTTCAAGCGCCGCTTCGGCGATTCCGACCGACTGGGCGGCAATCCCAAGTCGGCTGTGATCGAGAGTTGCCAGGGCAATCTTCAGCCCCTGACCCTCGCCGCCGAGCAGGGCACTCTTTGGCACGACGGCCCCTTCCAATGCCACCATGCAGGTCTTGGACGAACGAAGACCCATCTTGTCTTCGGGCTTGTTGAAAACGACACCCTCCTGCTCCCCGTCCAGGATGAAGGCCGAAATGCCCTTCGGGCCGAGGGCGGGATCTGCTGTCGCCAGACAGATGAAGTACCGACCGACCACGCCATTGGTGACCCATGCCTTGCTGCCGTCGAGGACCCAGTAGTCGCCGCCGTCACGGTAGCGAGTCGTCAGAGACCCGGCGTCGGAGCCCGCATGGGGCTCGGTCAGCATGAAGCCTCCAAGCACCTCGCCCGAAGCCAACTGCGGCAGGAACTCGGCCTTCTGCTCCTCAGTTCCGAAGGTAACGATCGGCCAGCAACACACCGAGTTGGAGACCGTCATGCCAACCGCGACCGAGGCGTCGATCTTGGCCAGTTCTTGGACCGCCAGAAGGTAGGACAGCAGATCCATCTCGGCCCCGCCATAGGCCTCTGGCACCGTCATCCCCAGTAGACCCAGCTCCGCCATCTCCCGAAAGATGTCTTCCGGAAACTCGCCCGTCCGATCCCGCTCGGTCGCTCCGGGTCGAATGCGCTCTTCGGCAAAGGAACGCACCATGTCCTGCACCATCTGTTGCTGTTCGTCGAGATAAAAGTCCATGCCTATTGCCTCCAAACCGGAAACCCAGGGTACCGTCCCAAAGAGACCAAGACAACCGGGAGAGTCAATGCCATGATGAGCGATTCTCACCGGCAATCCGGGAGGTCGATTCGCCCTCCACCCGCCTAATTGAAGGTGACTCGCTTCTTCCCGAGCCCGAGCCCGTTATCGTTGTCGTTGCCGATGGAGTGTTTTCGATAATCGGATCGGGATTAGGTCTAACCCCTACTTCTCTGGGTCAAGCCCTCTTACGGCTCCTCGCCGGCGACAAAGCGGTCTATGAAATCACCAAACCACAGCGGATCGGGCACCGAAATCATCCAACCATTGACGTAGTACGTCGGCGTCGCAACGACCCCCAATGACCATCCGAATCCCTTCTGTCCGTGAACACCGTCCAAAGAGGGCTGCTTGAGATAGCACTCCTTTAACCTCTCTTCGTCCAGTCCGTTGCCCACCACGAAATCCAAAGCCGTCGGAGTCACCAAGGACAGTTCCATATCCCGCTGCATGGAGTAGAACAGTTCCTTGAAATCGGCGAACGCCGCCGCCTGCTGCTCGGCGACACACCAGCCGGCCGAGGCCGAGCGGAAAGACCAGGGATGAATCGACGGCAGAGGATAACCCACCATCCCGTGATCAACAGCGTCTCCATGTTTCATCAACACTTGTCGAATCAGAGGCCATTTGGCGCGGCAGGCCGGACACTCGAAATCCGAAAACTCCACGATCTTCACCGTTGCACTACCGCTTCTGTAGTCCCAGACAATCGACTCACTGCTCTCGAACAACTCCCGTCGGTAGGCCACCGGATCCTGATCGTAGGGATAAGGCGCCCCCAGAAGAACCAGCCCACCATCGATCGTCACTCCCCCCGGCCGCACATATTCCCCATAACCGGTATTCACAAACAGGTTGAATCGGAGGACCGCGGACGGACCCGCGGTCTCCACGTTCCAATCGACTCTTCCTCTGATCCGCATGTTTCTCATGAGCAGCTCGGAGACGTATTCATCGATGAATGTTTTCAGTTTCTCAGAATCGGCATTCAAAATCTCTCTGGGCAGTTGGGCGGCGGCGCCGATCCACAGAGTTCCTCCGGGTTCGTCCAAAACAACGCTCGTGCGCCTATTGAAAAACTGATTTCCCGATTTTCGCTGTACTTGGATCAACCTGTAGGCGCCGGAGGGAGTGAGAAACTTCTCATCGAAGTTGATCGAGAAGGTCGAATCCGAATACCACGGCAATGCACGCGACATAAATTTCAGCACATCGGGATCTTGCGGCGGTTCGGCGTTCCCAGCCGCAGCAATACCGGCGGCGCCGACCGCAATGACAAACATCACCAAATTAAATAACTTCGAACGCATAAATTCCTCCAAGGCAAGAAACAATCGGAAGGGTCGCTATATTCTCCGGACCTTGAGGTCCGCCGGTCGCCCTACTCGATCGAGTCTCCGTCGTCGCCCCCGGAACCTCCCGGCAGCAGCCCCAGCTTTTCTCTCACCTGCATTTCGATAGAGCCGGCCATCTCGGGATTGTCTCTCAAGAACGCCCGAGCCGCCTCACGGCCCTGGCCGATTCTGGTCTCGCCGCAGGAGTACCACGAGCCCGACTTCTGAACCAGCCGGTGCTCAACCCCAAGATCCAGGAGTTCTCCGGTGTAGGAGATCCCTTCACCGTACAAAATATCGAACTCGGCCTTGCGGAAGGGCGCCGCTACCTTGTTCTTTGCGACCTTGGCCCGAGTTCGGTTTCCGATGACTTCATCACCCTGTTTGATGGACGAAGTTCTGCGAATGTCGATGCGCACCGACGAGTAGAACTTGAGGGCCCTGCCCCCAGTGGTCGTCTCTGGGTTGCCGAACATGACGCCGATTTTCTCTCGAATTTGGTTGATGAAAACGAGGCAGGTATTGGACTTGGCAATGACTCCGGCGAGTTTCCGCAGGGCCTGAGACATCAGTCGTGCTTGCAAACCCATCTGCGCATCACCCATGTCACCCTCGAGCTCTGCCCTCGGAACCAGCGCCGCCACTGAGTCCACAACAATTATGTCCACCGACCCCGAGCGAATCAGGGTCTCGGTGATCTCGAGCGCCTGTTCGCCGCAATCGGGCTGTGACACCAGGAGTTCATCCAGGTTCACACCCAGCTTTGCGGCATATTCAGGATCCAGCGCATGCTCGGCGTCAATGAATGCCGCCAATCCACCCGTTTTCTGGGCATTCGCAATGATATGCAGCCCCAAGGTGGTCTTACCCGAAGACTCGGGGCCGAAAATTTCGG
The DNA here is from genome assembly GCA_021107705.1 of Thermoanaerobaculales bacterium. Taxonomy (GTDB): domain Bacteria; phylum Acidobacteriota; class Thermoanaerobaculia; order Thermoanaerobaculales; family Sulfomarinibacteraceae; genus JAIOSJ01. The sequence continues at coordinate 4,047 of JAIOSJ010000056.1, forward strand.
TGACCCTCCCACGCGGTACGCCTCCAACCCCAAGTGCGGCGTCCAACGCCACGGATCCGGTCGGAATTACGTTGACCCGGATCGAGGGCTGGTCACCCATCTTCATGATCGAACCCTTGCCGAATTGGCGTTCAATCTGCTCAAGAGCCGTTTCTAGTGCTTTCATCCTGCCATTCGTTTTGTCTGTCTTCGTTGCCATGAAATTCTCCTTGCACGATGTGCAGCGTGGTGGGATCACTATCGTATCTCGCCTTGACCTCCGACTCAAGTACCTAGGAGCCTGTAGGGCATAAGCCGGTAGCGCGATCGAGAAGTGGAGCATGATGGAGGCGTCTGCCCAACAGACTCCTAATAGATGCGCTGCGCGCATCCTGGCCGCAGATAGAATTGTAGAAGTCGTTTAAGTTCTTGAAGTTGGGTTGAGAGTCGAGGCGCGGCGTGCGCGGGAGCAGGCGCTTCGTGATCGGACCGAGAAACAACGCAAGGTCATCTTCCGCTTTCTGGAGTCCACCAACCCACCTGAGGTGGGGCCAAGGGTTCAAACTCCAGACGTAAGAAGACAACCCCAAGATTTCGACGATCATCACCGTGGCCTGCCTCTGCCGGAACATAAGGTTCGCTCGAAATGTCGATTTCCAGCTTTCGATCGAGAACATCGTCACTCGAAACAAGGATCACGACCTCGGCCGGTCCGGCCGAAAAATCCACCTCATCCACCACCACCCGCCCCTCGACGACAACCCGGGCATGGGGTGAGGTCGGACGGGGCGACATCAGGCGGAGGGTCAGCAGACCAGGCTCTCCCACAGCCATCCGCCACCGGCTCTCGGACGCGAGCCAAACCCCACCTCCGGCATCGCCAAAGCCCTCAGCGCCGAAACAGCCTTCGACCTCGAGCCCCAACATGCCGCGATCCGACAGGGAGGCAACCTCTCCGCCAAGAACCGTCCCCGGTCCGTGTACCGCCACTCCGGAAACCTGGACAGACAAGGGTCGGTCGTCGCCAACGCCAGGCGAATAGCCTCGCGCCCTGGCCATCGTAATCACCACCGGTTCGCGGTCGGATCCCGCTGATCTCGCAAACCACAACCACCGTCTCTCGGACCGTCCAGGAATCTCGACCGAGTCGCCACCGTTGAGAGCCACCACCAAGGAAGCATCTCCAGGAGCGGGTTTGACCTCGACACCGATCCATGTTCCCGCCGGGACCGGGGCCAACCAGAGTTCGGCGTCCACCCCTCCCCACATAAAGAACCTGCCGTCGGGCAAGGCCGAGCGCGCCCACCATTGACCAACGGGAAGAGGAGGGTTGTCGAGGACCACGGCATCGAGGAAACGTTGTTGGGTTAGGGGTTCGAGACGCGGAGAAACCCCTCCCCACGCCTTCCTGCCACCACTGAGTGATGGAAGGTACAGTTGTTCATGGACGGTCGCCAGCAAAAACGATCGGTCGATCCCGGCCCACGGCTCAGGCGTTCGCGGCGAAAGAACCTTGTATGGAGTCTGAAGACCGAGTCTCTCCTGAAAGTGCCAGAAATATGATGCAAAAAGGTGGAGTTCGGACTCCATAACCACCATCTGCCCACATTCGGAAGCCTCCCGCTCGACTTCTTGAACCGCGCGCCACCCGGCGAGCTGTGTCTGGTGCTGCTCTTCAAGGAGTGGCAGCCCGTTCACCCCGAACCATCCTGCGAGCGTTAACAAGCCGAGAGTTCCGACAGCCGGGGGAGCCATCGCCACCGCTCCCGCCACCAGAGGCGCGAGGGCAATCTGGACACCGACCGCGTACCGGCAGTAGGTTCGGTTCTGCATCCAGACCAGCTGGCCAACCGCCACCGTCAACACCACCGCCCACACGAGAGCCTGCCGACAACCAGCTTTCCTCGTCCAAACTACCAATCCAATCACCGCAGCCGCGAACAAAAATGCCGCTGGAACAGTCCCCCCAAACCCCTTGGCGAGACCCAAATCCGGGAACGAGCCGACGTTCCCCACAAGACGGGAAAAATGCCTTTGCGAGTGGGACAGAAATGGTGCGATGAAAACTCCCCACCCTCCCTGAGCCCGCGCCATCAACAGAACCGCAGCCGCCACCGCTGCCGATCCGACCAACACTCCAGGAACGATCCGTTTCAGCGGCCGGACCCCAGCAACCACACCCAACCACAACACCGCCAACGGCGGCAGGAGATTCGGCCGGACCAGGAACGCCGCGGTCACCAACAATGAGAAGGCCGTCAGACGACGTCGTTCGAGACCACCGCACGCGATCAGACCGGCGGCGAGCGCCAAAACTGAGGCGGCGGTGGAGGTAAATCCACGCACCGCGTACAACCAAGGCCCGGGCGCCGCGAGCACCACGAGCGCCGCCGCAACCGCCACCGACGGTGGAGCAACTCTTCTCCCGAGTGCAGCCAAGACCCACAGGGCGGCTACCGAGAATGCCGCTGACGCCATCTGCAGGGCTACCAAGGGCTCACCCGCAAACGGTGTCAACAAATGACCGATCGCCAACCACCCGGGGTATCCCGGCGGATGGGGAAAATAGGCCGCAATGTCGAACAGATATACGCCGCGAGCAAAAGCCACCTCATCCCACTCCCATGGACCGGAGGCGAGATAGGCAAACCTCGACCACACCAAAATACCGACGGTGACGGCAGTTAATACAGTATCGAGGCGATTGTCGGCCAAACCCCAAAGCCGCCAAGGCCGCGTCATTCTCGTCATGGACCCGTCCCTACCAATTCTGAGCTCAACTGTTCTTGAAGGCCGTGACGCAGAGCGGTCTGAGCCACCTCATACCTGAGATCCGCCTCTTGAAAATAGAGTTTACAGTCATCGGTCGGGTGCGCCGAGAAACCGGTTTCAGCCATACCTTTTCCTCCCTCAAGACTGCCGTCCCCCTGGAGAGAGGGGAACTGGGCCGCCGCGGACGCCTCTATCACAAGGCTCAGGGAGAAGATCGGCAGTTGACACATCTGTGGGTGAGTATAGCGACCAATTGACGATCATCGACGCCATTCGGGTTAACCCGCTTTGTGAAGACTTGATCGTGGCCCCTGAAACCTCCATAATTGCGGAGGAGATTCCACACCGTGACTCAGATGACAGAAAATTCCACCAACCTCGCTGTCTCCCTGCGACGGCTCGATGCTCTCGAATCCCTTGACGACGACCAGATTGAGACCCTTGCCGCTGTCGCCCGTTCACGTCGATTTGCCGCTGGAGAAACGATTTACGAGGAAGGGAGCGAGGGGACGGATTTCCTTTTCATACAGTCCGGCACTGTGGATGCTTTCCGGGAAACACCGCTGGGCAGCCAACGGGTGGCAACCCTTGACGAGGGCGAACTCTGCGGAGAGATCTCACTCCTCGATGGGAAACCTAGATCGACCAGCATCATCGGTGTTCAACCGGGGGTCATACTGGCCTTCGATGCCACAGCCATTGCCCACTTGACGACCGAAGACCGGAAGATCGAGGTTGCCTTTCTCCAGATCTTTTGTCGCTCTCTCGCGCGCAAGACCCGCCAGGCAAACCTCATCATGACGGAAATCATGGCGCCCGATGCCATCAATCGACGGCAGGCATCCGGGACTCTGGGCGAGTCCCTCCACCTCGACGAAGAAACGAAACGAACCCTGCTTCGCCAAGAGGCTCATGTCGGGACCGACCTTCAAGAACTCGCCACCTTTCTCGAGGCTCAACGCTTTTCGGCGGGAGATCCGATCTTCGTCGAGGGAGAATCAGGCGATACGCTTTACATCATCGCCGACGGACAAGTTCGAATCTCGCGCCATATTCCCGGGCTCGGAGAAGAGGCAATTGCCATTCTCGATCCCGGTGAGGTCTTTGGTGAGATGGCCTGGATCGACGACAGGCCACGAAGCGCCGACGCCATTGCTCACACCGGAGGGTGCACGGTGCTCGGAATCACCGGTCGTCAGTTGGACGGCACCCTCAGTACCAAAGATGAAACTCACACCAGGTTTCTGAAATTGATCTGTCAGATCCTCAGTAGACGCATCAGAAGGATGAACGACCAACTCGTGGCCTACCGCACCCTGGCGTTTTTCTAGCCCGCACTTCTCACCAGGCTTCATCGCGAGGGCTGCGAAGGGTAGTTAGATGTTGGGTATTTCGGAAATCGGGCGACGTAGTCGTAGTTGCACTCCGTCGAGGAGAATAATTTGCGAAAAGCACGACAGATGGCTGCCATGCGCAGTCCGCAGCAGATACCTGGTGAAAAATGCGGGCTAACCGCCGCGGTGTTACCCTAAAAGCATGGCCATCGACGTCGAACCGGTTCTCTACGGGGAGATCACGGATCATCGCCCACTGCTGCTCCTGCTCCACGCCTTCCCACTGGACAGTCGAATGTGGCGGCCTCAGGCCCAGGGCCTGGCCCACCTCGCGCCGGTCTTGACCCTCGATTTGCCCGGCTTTGGAAAGTCCAGGGAGGTCGCACTCCCAAAGAGCCTCGACGCCTGGGCGGATGCCGTGGCGGAGACCACCTCAGAGGTAGCCGGCGAGCGGCCGGTCGTCGTCGCGGGCCTCTCGATGGGCGGCTATGTCGCCCTGCGGTTGATCGCTCGCCACCGGGACCTCGTGTCCGGCCTGATATTGGCCGACACACGATCCGGGAATGATCACCAGGAGGTTCGGACGGCCCGCGATGAGGCCATCACCGAGGTGGCTGCCGACGGCATCGAGCCCCTGGCACAGTCAATGCTCCCCAAGCTCCTCTCGGAACACTGTGGGCAGGAGCTTGCCGACGCAGTCCATACCATCATGTTGGACCAAGATCCGATCGGCATCATGGCGGCTCTCACGGCAATGCGGGATCGACCCGACTCGTCAAACCTGCTGCCGAAGACCAACATCCCCGTCCTGGTAATCGTCGGCGCCGAGGACACCCTCACACCACCGGAAGAATCTGAAGCCATGGCGGCAGCGATACCGGGCGCCCGATTGGCGGTTGTTCCGAATTCGGGCCACCTTACCAACCTTGAAAACCCTATTGTCTTCAACGAGACCGTAGCCTCTTTTCTCAAAGACGAATTTCTGTTTAGCTACGAACCGAAACGTCGGTCATAAAGCTCGATCACTGTGTCGGTGAGGTCAGTACTCTCTGAAATGTAGACCAGGGGCTGGGCGTTGAGGATGAAGATCGCGTCATAGCCGTTGGCCTTACCGAAATCAGAGGCCACAGTCCCGATCTTCCTGCCGATCTCACCGAGAAATTCCTGCTGTTTCTGCTCAACGTCACGATCGAACGCGCGCTGGAGATCTTCCAGGACTCTTCGGGCGGCGAGTTCCTCGCGCTGCAGGGCCTCGATTGTTCCCTGAGAAGCAACCGATTGTTGCGCCTTGAGCTTCTCGCGCAACTCGTTCACCTTCGCCGCAGCCTGCTCGAGATTCTGTCGTCTCTGCTGGATCCACGCCTCGAGTTCCTTGAGCTTGGCCTGACCCTCTTTGACTTGCAGAACCGCTCGTTCGGAGTCCAAAAAACCGATCTTACCCGCGAAGACCGAATGAGCGCCCATCACAAAGGCGAAAACCAGGGCCGCATGGAAAACCTTTCTCATCAAACACCTCCATCCCGAACCCGCATTTCTCACCAGCTGTCTGCTGCGGCCGGCGATGCACCACCCCCAGCGGCGTTTTCTCACCTCGGGGTACTCGACGTACTGTCGAGTACGACTCCGCGCCCCTCGGCTCTAATAATTCACCGGGCACGGCGCCTTACCGCCCTCGCAACGAAACCCGGTGAAAATAGCAGGTTGAACCGGGGCGCGGATTGTAACATGTCTCCATCCGGATCTCCGGACGAAAACCAGCATGGGATACCATGATCTTCATCATGTCAGGCTCGGATATGACTCGCCTTCTGATCGTCGAGGACGATGAACGTCTGGCCCACGGCCCGGCTCTCAACCTCAGAATGGAGGGGCTTGAGGCCAACCTCGAGACAATGCGAGCATCGACCCTCGGAGGTCAGACAGACCTAACCGAGCGCGAGACGATGCTGATCCGTTTCTTCGCCGAGAATGAAGACCGGGTCCTCACCCGGGGTGAGCTCCTCGAGCACGTGTGGGGCTACTCTTTCGACACCGCAACACGAACCCTCGACACCTTCGTCCATCGCCTGCGAAAATATTTCGAACCGGACCCCAAGAATCCGGCTTACTTTCACACTGTGCGGGGTGTTGGATATCGCTTTACATCGGGGGCGGAGGGATAGCGTCAGTCCCCATTCCCCGGTCTTTGAATTCCGTGATCCTTCAACTTTCGCCACAGGGTGACTCTCGACATGCCGAGGCGATCTGATGCCTCCTGCATCCTCCATTCACTGCGGTCAAGAACTTCAAGAAGGAGTCGTTTCTCGAGCGCGGCAAGTGGATCCGACTCGAGTAGCAAACGATCCATAAATAGGGTTTCCGGCGCAGCCCCCGGGATATGATCCGCCTCCAGCCGGCCATCGGCGGCCGCCACCGCGAGGCTGAGGCTCTTCGCCACCCCGTCGAAGCCTCCTTCAAGAGCCGAAAGAGTCAGTTTCTGCAGGGCCTCTGCACTGATTTTGATGCCGGGTTTGAGTTGACGAATCCACGCCGCCAAGACTGCCGGCAGGTCTTCCCGAAGTTGATCAACGTCCGGCAAAACCACCACTTCTGCAATCCTGTCGGCCTCTGGAGGAAGACCGTCGAGACGATTAACCCCGACAACTCTCCGCCATCCCTCGGGCGCCGGCCCTTCCAAGAGACCAGAGGCAAACTCTCCATCCGCGTACACCATTCCAGGCGGCCAAACGGGAAAATCCGTCCACGACCCGTTCCACTGTCGAAAAAGTCCTTCGTCAAGGCCGGACATCCGGTGCAGGCTGCGCGCACCGTCAAGCCGGGCGGTCTTCTCCCCCACCAAGATCAGATCCTCAGAGAGAATTGACAGTTCGGTCAGTCGTTCTCGCAACCGGCCAACCTCAGCTCTCTTCCCGACAAGGAGGAAACCCACTTCAGGCTCAATCGGGCGGAGGATCTCAACGGCCCCCGAAAAAGATCCATCGTCATTGTGCAAGGGCAAGACCGTCACCCTCAGAGGCAGGGCACTCCCATCCCGACTTGTGTAGACGGTCTGAAAGTCGCGCACCACAGCCTCACCTTGGTCCAGGGCAAAGGTCAACGGGCAGGCGACTTCACAATCCACCCCCTGCATTGTCTTGCGACATCGACCACCAACCTTCTCGCCATCCTTGAGGCCCAGGAGACGGCGCGCGGTCCCATTGGCAAAACGCAGCTGGCGCTCATGATCCATGACGATCACGGCATCTTCAAGGTGCTCCAGAATCTCCGGCCAGTTGGATCCGATGATCTCCGATAGGTATTTCGCGTCATTCACACAAGAGTGAACAACAGAAAGACCCAGTTCATTCTCTCTGCCGTTCCACGCCGAGGTGAGGTCGGCCGGAAATATCTATCGTTCGATCTCAAAACCTGTATCTTCACCCACTATCGGTTCAGGCTCAGTGAAGTAGAGTGCGGCATGGGCCACCGGAACCAACATCGTATGAACCTGGTTCTTGATTGACACCTCGAGCTGGTAATACCCCTCCGACGCCACCGCCACCAATCTGGCCGCCGTCCCCTTGGCATCGATCAGTGGGC
>JAIOSJ010000024.1 GCA_021107705.1 Thermoanaerobaculales bacterium
CCGTCGCTCGCTTTGTCTGCGGGGCCGGGAGTCCGTTTGTATCACTCTGCTTTCCCGGGCCCGCAGATAATGCGACGCTGGTGCACCTTGAGGTGCGCCAGAAGGCCGGGGCTTCAAACCAACCCACTCTCGAAAAGGCGATTCAACCAGGTGTGACGCAACGCGGATGAAACACCCAAGGTTGATCGCAGAAGAAAGGGTTCCAGGTTTGCGGACCTTGCGGAAGTTGGGTGGCATCGGTCGATGGTACATCAATTGTGCCGGACCCCTTCTCCCCGTATCAGTAGTTTGACCACCGTCTGGTCGATGAAGGATGCTTTTCCGGGGTCAATGGTGTAGGCCTCCGTCTGGGCAGCGAGCCAGAGACTCACTTGGCTGGGGCTTTTCGCCAAACCGCGGGCAACCGCGGTGCCCCGACACGCGAAGCGCATCATGCGATCCGTAGGACTGGGTTGAACTCCACACACTCCCATCAGCCAACACCCCCCAACAACCCAGTCCTACGGATCGCACCGCTATACTCTTCTCGGAGGCGGCATGAGCACTATCGACGGATTTGATCATCCTTTGGCCGGGCGTTATGCCTCGCCCGAGATGTTGCGGCTCTTCTCACCGCGTCATCGCTACACGACCTGGCGTCGCACGTGGTTGGCTTTGGCGGAAGCGGAGAAAGAACTCGGTCTTGAGATCCCGGATGAGGCGCTTGTCGAGATGCGGGCTCATCTTGAGGTGAACGACGAGGATTTTGCGCGGGTCACGGAGTACGAGAAGAAGACCCGCCATGACGTGATGTCCCACCTCTATGCCTTTGCGGATCGCGCTCCGGCGGCGAAGCCGATTCTCCATCTCGGCGCCACCTCATGTTTCGTCGGTGACAACTCCGAGCTGATGATCACCCGTGACGCCCTCGCCCTGGTGGAAAAGCGTCTTTTGGCCGTGATCAAGGCCCTGGCCGTCTTTGCCGAGACCTGGGCCGCGGCGCCCGCCCTCGGCCATACGCACTTTCAGCCGGCGCAGCCGACGACGGTGGGTAAAAGAGCCTGTCTTTGGCTGCAGGATTTCGTTCTGGATCTCGAGCGCCTTCGTTTCGAGGTGGGTCGCCTGCTCGCGCGTGGGGTCAAGGGCACGACCGGTTCGCAGGCCACCTTCCTTGACCTCTTCGAAGGCGATGACGAGAAGGTGCGGCAACTCGATCGGAAAGTCGCTGAGAAGCTCGGTTTCGGCGCAACCTACCCGGTGACGGGCCAGACCTATCCGCGCAAGGTAGACGCCTTCGTGCTCGAGGTTCTTTCGGGCATCGGTCAATCCGCGGCCAAGATGGCGACCGACATTCGTTTGCTGGCGCGGCTGAAGGAGGTGCGGGAGCCGATGGCCGCCTCCCAAATCGGTTCGTCGGCCATGCCCTACAAGGCCAACCCGATGCGTTCCGAAAGGGTAGGCGCGCTGGCTCGCTGGTTGGTGAATGTTGCGCGCAATGCCGCAGACACGGCCTCGAATCAGTGGCTCGAACGCACGCTCGACGACTCGGCCAATCGCCGCATGGCCCTGCCCGAGGCCTTTCTCACCACCGACGCCATTCTGCGCATTCTGCACAATCTGGCCGACGGCCTTGTGGTCTTTCCGGCCATGGTGCGAAGCAATCTGATGGCAGAGCTTCCCTTCATGGCCTCCGAGGCCATCCTGATGGAGGCCGTGCGCCGCGGCGGCGATCGTCAGATCCTGCACGAGCGCTTGAGAGTTCATGCTCGAGCCGCTACTGCGGCGGTGTTGGAGAGAGGCGAGAGGAATCCATTCCTCGGCTTGGTTGCGGACGATTCGGCCATTCCCCTTGAGTCGGCCGAACTCGATGCCCTGCTCGACCCGGCGGCCTTCGTCGGTCGTGCGCCGCGGCAGGTCGCCGAGTTCTTGGCAAGCGAGGTTGGTCCCCTGTTCGAGGGGATGGATGACCTGCCCGAGGCTCGCGACCTGGAGGTCTGATGCGTCGGCCGGCTTGCTATTGCGCGTTTGCGGCTCTGTTGATGCTTGTCGGGTGCGCCCATCGCGGCCCTGTGATGGTTCCGACCGAGCCGACCAAGGCGCGGGCTAAGGGGTGGACCGAGAAGGGTGATGCCTCGTGGTATGGCGAGCCCTACCACGGTCGCCGGACCGCGTCCGGCGAGATCTACGATATGCACGAAATGACGGCCGCTCACCGGTCCCTGCCGTTCGGCACGGTGGTTCGGGTCAAGCGCAGGGACACCGGCGCTGAGGTCGAGGTCCGGATCACTGACCGTGGGCCTTTCATCAAAGGCCGCATCATCGATCTGAGTTTCGCGGCCGCCAAGGTGATTCACCTCGACATCGACGGCGTGGCACCGGTCAAAATGAAGGTCATTGGGAAGAGTTCGAAGGCGTCTTCATCCAAGAAAACGTCGATGCCTGCCGCCAAAGCGTGTTTCTGGGTCCAGATCGGCGCCTTCGGTGATGGCGCCAATGCGCGCAGGGCGCAAAAATGGCTGGCGGATGACGGAGAGAAAGTCTTGGTGATGGAAGGTCCTGACGGTCTGGACAGGGTGAGGGTCGGACCCTTCACGAACGAGGATGAGGCGAAAAAGACCCAAAAACGTTTGCGCGCCGAATGGCCGGCGGCCCGGGTCGTGGAGTGCGGAGGGTAGCGTGGGTAGGAAACTCAAGAATTTTTCCGGTGTTTGCCAAGCCCGACCTTCTCACCAGCTATCTGCTGCGACCGCAGATCTGGCGTACCGCGCGGTCCTTTTCGCAATTCGGCTCCTGCGACGTACTGTCGAGTACGCCTCGTCGCCTCATTACTCAAAAACCCACGCTGCACAGCAGCTTTGCGGCCTCGCGACGAAACCTGGTGAGAAGGTCGGGCTAGCGGCGACATTCTTGATCGCCCTGGTGTTGGCGATTCCGGGTTGCCGGAGCGGCGCGCCCGGCACCGCCGAGGCCGACCGGGTCGTCATGGTTTCTTTCGACGGCGTCGGCGTCGAACTGCTGCAGGATTGGCTGGCTGATCCGGACGTAGCGACTGCCGGTGGCCTGGGAGGGATGGTCTCTTCCGGCGTCGTCGCGGACCGAGTGCGCATGGCCAATCCCACCCTGACCTCGGTCAACCACGCCACCCTGATCACCGGCGAATGGCCGACGACGACCGGAATCGTCAGCAACGGCTTTCGAACCGTTGGTGATCCTTTGACAGAGAGAACCAACGGGTTTTCCGCCCCGCTCGGGGCCAAAGCTCTGTGGCAGAAGGCCAGGGAAGCAGGACGCCGTACCGGGGTTCTGCTGTGGCCCGGCGCCGACGCCAAGACCGAGCAGCGGCGTGGCGATTTTGGGATGGTCTGGCCGGAGAATTCGTTGGTGCGATCGAAAATCTACGAACTCCTGTCCGAGGAGGCTGAGAAGCAGCCGGAACTCCCGCCACAGGACGGCCTGGACGCCCTCTCGTGGCGTATCCCGGTTTCTTCAAGGTCAGGTCATCTGATGGATATTGAGGTTGCGGTGCTCGACGCCACTCCTGACGGTCGTCCGCGCTTCGACACCGTTGCGGTACGGAAGGGCGGCGATCTGTTCTGGCGATACATCGACGACCGTGGGTGGTTCGAAACGCAGTTGGAGGCCGAGGCGCCCGAAGACTCGCGGCCGCGTCAATACGGAGCGTGGTCCAAGATCTTGCATCTTGACCGCCATCGGGGCCACCTCCGCCTCTATCGGGGTTCCTTCAATCGATTGATGGCCTATCCCGAGGCGTTCGAAGATGAGTTGACGGCTGCCGTCGGCCCATGGCCGGGCGTCCCCGATTCACGGGAGGTCGAGAGATGGTGGTTGGACGCGGCCGACGGGATCGACCTTGACACCTACATCGAGCAGATCGAGCGCCTGGACACCTATCTCGACGACATTGCCGCGTGGGTCATGGATCACGAGGAATTTCGTCTTCTGGTTGCCTATTACCCGACGCCTGACGAGTATCAACACGCGAGCCTGATCGTCGACCGGGATCAGTGGGCGTGGTCGGAAGGAAAGGCATTTGCGGCCCGGCTTGGCCTCGAACGAGTTGGCCGATCGATGGATCGTTCGGTCGCCAAGTTGTGGTCCGCTCTCGATGCCGAGCGCGACGTACTTGTCGTTGTGTCCGACCACGGTCTCCTGCCGATCCACGATGAGGTCCTCATCAATCAGGCCCTTGCGGCCGTTGGCTTAGTCGAAACCGAGGAATCAAGAGGCCGGACGAGAATCGCACCCTCGAGTCCCATGGCGGCCTTCACGAGCGGGTCCTGCGCACACCTCTATCTGAATCTGAAGGGGCGAGAGCCTGGCGGTGTGGTGGAGGCGCTCGAGGCCGACGGATACCTGCGCCGGGCCGCTCGAGCCCTGGCCGATCTCGGCGTCGAGGGTGAGGCGGTGGTCGAGAGGATCGCCGCTCGGGATGAGCTGGCTGCGCTTGATCTGGATCACCCAAATGCCGGTGATCTGGTCGTCTTTCTCAAGCCGGGCTATGCCGCGTCATCGAGACTTGGTGGGGACGCCATCCGCCCCAGTCGCTATTACGGCCAACATGGTTATCTCAACCACCACAACGCCCTGTGCGGCGTTTTCCTGGCACGCGGCGCCCCTGCGGGACGCGCCAAACTCGAGGAGATCCAGGCCGTCGACGTCGAGCCGATGGTCGCCGCCTGGTTGGGGCTCTCTGCAGACCTGGAACTGAGAGCTGACAGCTGATGGTTGACAGCTGTTCGGCGCCTCAGGCGCCGGAAATTGGAGGTTCGGGTGTCCTTTCACCTCAGCGAAAAACAACAGAAGACCATGGCCTCGGCCCTGACCATTCTGGCGGCGGTGATCATTTTGGCGGCGGTTGCCGTTCTGTTCTGGGTGATAGGCATCTTCCTCAGGGCCTTCTCCGGGGTTCTGCTCCCGCTGGCGGTGGCGGCGGTTGCGGCCCTTGTGTTCAAACCTGAATACCAATGGTTTCGCGGTCGGCTCAAGGCGCCGAAGACGGTCGGGGTCATCCTGGTCTTTCTGTCCTTCCTCCTGCCGTTGGCCGCCTTCGCCTGGATCTTCGGCGCACTGATCGTCGATCAGGCCAGTGACCTTTTCGCCCGGGCGCCCGAGGCATGGGCCTCGTTCTCAGCCGCGATCAAGGAGAAGTGGCCGAAGATCGTGGCGATGCTTGGGGATTCCAACCTCCTCGACCGACTGGGAACGGCAGTCGAAGGCCAGGAAGCGGTGCTGATGGAAGGCTTGCAGCTGGTCAGTCTGAAGGCCGTGGCCGCCGGCGCCGGAGTCGTTCGTGGCATCGGCTCTTTGCTCGGTTGGGTCGTCCTGCCCGTTTACTTCGCATTCTTCCTGCTGGCCGAAACAGACTCCAGGACGAGCCTCGAACGCTGGCTGCCTTTCCTCAAGACTGAAACTCGAAAAGACGTTGTCTACCTCGTGAGTGAATTCGTCGATATCCTGGTGGCCTTCTTCCGAGGCCAGCTAATCATCGCCCTTCTTCAGGGAATGCTCTTTGCTCTGGGCTTCACCATTGTCGGTCTGAAGTACGGCTTCCTCATCGGGCTGGCTCTCGGCTTCCTCAACATCATTCCCTACCTCGGGAGCATGATCGGCCTCGGGGTCGCCATTCCCCTGGCCCTGTTCCAGACCGATGGTGGGTGGTCGCGCCTCATCGCGGTTCTCGTGGTCTTCACCCTGGTGCAGATGGTCGAAGGCTATCTCCTGACCCCCAAGATCATGGGGGATCGTACCGGCCTGCATCCGATGGCCATCATCGTCGCCATCTTTTTCTGGGGCACCGCCCTGAGTGGAATTCTGGGAATGATCCTGGCGATTCCTCTGACCGCCTTCCTGGTCGTCTTCTGGCGTCTTGCCAAGGAGAAGTACGTGCTCGAGCTTGTGTAGCGATATCCTTTGGCGGCTTTTGGATTATCTTCTGAAATTCATATTGAAGCGTTCAGCCAGGTGACCGAGTTCCGGCCGAATGGCTTCGGGCATTGTGACGGATCGGGCAGCGGCTTCCCGGTCCTTGAGTCCCGTTCCGGTGACGAGCAGAACCACCCGTTCGTCCCGGTCGATGAGCCCCGCCGCGAGGGCCGCGTCGAGCCCGGCCAATGAGGCCGCTGCCGCCGGTTCTGCAAATACTCCGGTCAGGCGGGCCAATCTGGCAATGGCTCCGATGATTTCGTCATCAGATACTGTGATCCCGCCGCCCCCAGATTTCCGGATTCGGGCGAGGGCCAGTCGGGCATTGCGGGGTGCTTCGACGACCAGAGAGTCGGCAACGCTGGCGGCGCCGGACATGGGGATGACGTCATCCAAACCATCGGCCAGCGCCGAGACCAGGTTCGAGGCGCCCTCCGGCTGCACGGCGATCAGGCGCGGCATCCGGTCAATTAAACCCCACGTCATGAGGTCCGCAAATCCTTTAGCGACGCCGCCCAAAATGACGCCGTCTCCGGAGGGAACGATGACGGCGTCCGGGGTTTCGGCGCTCAGTTGGTGAGCAATCTCCAGGGCCAGGGTCTTCTTGCCCTCCAGAGTGAAGGGATTGAGTGCCGTGTTGCGGTTGTACCACCCAAATTCGGCGCAGGCCTCCATGCAGAGTTCAAAGGCGTCGTCATACGACCCTTCGATGGGCGCGACCTCGGCGCCGTAAGCCAACATCTGGGTCAATTTGGTCGGGGGCGCTCCGGCCGGGACGAGCACGACCGCGCGTTGCCCGGATGCGGCGCAGACTGCGGCCAAGGCTGTGGCGGCGTTCCCGGTCGAGGCGGTGGCGATCGTTGAAAATCCGTACTCCGCGGCCTTGGCGGTGACCAGGAGGGAGGCCCTGTCCTTGGTCGAACCCGACGGGTTGCGACTATCGTCCTTGAGCCACAGCCGAGGCATGCCGAGTTCTCTTCGGAGGCGTGAAACTTCAAGTAGGGGCGTGTTGCCGACCGGAAGCGGCGCCAGAAACTTCGAATCGCCCAGCGGAAGGACTCGTTGCAGAAAATCAGAGCTGCCGAGAGCATCATCGGGCCATCGGGTTGGAGGATCGAGGATCTCCACTTCGAGCACGCCACGAATCGACCTGCCTTGTTCCTGGTGTCCGGAGCATTTCGGGCACACCAACAGTTGGGGATCTTCAGAGAAGACCCCGGCGCACTCGCTGCACCGCAACCTAAATCGGGCCATCGCACTCTCCAACATGAGAAAAATCACCACAGAGACACAGAGAGCACAGAGGGGCACAGAGGAGGCTCTCCTTCGAGCTGACAGGACGGACCCGAACGCACGCAGGGCGTGCTTCGGTGGCCAAGCCCTTCGCCCTCAACGCGAGCGTTTCGGACGTGCAGACCCGGCCACCGGCCGCGGCCGTTCGGCCGCAGCGCTCGGGTCTCGCATCGATCCGAGGCGTCCCTTCGTTCTGAAGCGCTGAAAGACGGAAAGAGGATTTCATCGTACAAATCTCTTGATGCCGTCTTTTAGGAGGGACACATTGAAGTTGATGAGGAGTCCGAGTTGATGGTTACTGAGTTTGAGATAGGTCAAGATCTGGGCGGAGTGGATGGGAAGGAGCTTCTCGACCGCCTTGAGTTCAACAATAACCCCAGAATCAACCAGCAGATCGAGTTTGAATCCAACGCCAAGACCGACGCCATCGTAGTTCACGCCCAGTTGGACCTGGCGCTCAACTTTGTGCCCTCGCTTCTCCAGTTCATACGCCAAACAGGTTTCATACACATTCTCCAGGAGCCCGGGGCCAAGATGAGTGTGAACCCTGATAGCAGCATCCACGATCTCCCCGGATATCCGGTTGAGGTGATCCGGGATCTTCTCAGGCAAGGATGACGCGCCATCTACCACTGAAACTCCTTGGAAACTGGAGAGCCATTGGGTTCTCCGAACAGCGAACCAGCCTGACAGCCGCGGGCATAAGCCCGCGGTCCGAAGGGAATCCGGACCGAATCCGAGCGCTTGCGATCGGTTCGGGAGGAAGTCTCTTCGGGAGGCATGCGAAGCATGTCGGCAGGCCTTGGGGCCACCACTCTGTGTTCCTCTGTGCTCTCTGTGTCTCTGTGGTTCATTGTCCTCGTCTTTACATCGTCAATGCCATCAGCGCCTTCTGGACGTGGAGCCGGTTCTCGGCTTCATCGTAGACGACGGAGTTGGGGCCGTCGATGACCTCGTTGGTCACCTCACGGCCGCGGTCGGCCGGCAGAGGGTGCATGTAGAGGCAGTGGTCCTTGGCCAGGGCCATTTTCTCGGCGTCACAGCGCCACGAGGGGTATTTTTCGATCAGACTCAGGCCCTCGGGGGTGTCGGTGGTGGTCATCAAGGGACCCCACGACTTGGGTATGACCATATCTGCGTCTTCGAAGGCGTCCTCGAAGTTGTTGGTGATCTCGAACGACGACCCCGCAATCTTGGCGTTGGCGCGCGCTTGTTCCTCGATCTCGGGCATCAGCTTGAACTCCGGCGGATAGGCCAGGGTGACGTCGATCCCCATCCGGGGCATCATCAGGATCAGGCTCTGCGGCACCGACAGCGGCCGCACGTAGTTCGGCGCCGAGGTCCAGGCGACCCCAAGTTTGAGACCCTTGGTCCGGCCCGAGAACTTCTCCTTGATCGTCAGATAGTCCGCCAGGATCTGGCAGGGGTGGTAGATGTCGCACTGCATCGAGATCACCGGGATGTCGGCGTGCTCGGCAAGCTCGCGGATGTAGGGATTGCCCTCGTTGAGAGCGCAGTGGCGGACGGCGATCGCGTCGCCGTAGCGCGACAAGACGTTGGCCGTGTCACGTGCATTCTCGCCGTGGGAGATCTGCATCTTGTCCGGCGAGAGGAAGATCCCATGGCCGCCGAGTTGCGTGATGCCGGTCTCGAAGGAGTTGCGGGTCCTCGTCGATGAGTCGAAGAAGATCATGTAGAGCGTCTTGGCGTCGAGCCACGGCGTCTTGCGTCCGGTGGCCTTGGCCAGCTTGAGTTCTTCGGCGAGGGACATGATCGTCTCGATCTCCTCGACCGTCCAGTCCTGGGTTGTGATGAAGTCTTTGCCTTTGAGCCTTGTTTGCATGGTCTTACCTTTCAAAAAGGAAATGGGGAGAGTTCATTTAAGGAGAAACTCCGGCATCAGGCTGTAAACCGCTGCGGCCTTGACCAGATCCTCGACTTTGACGTGTTCTTGGGTCGTGTGGGCCAGCTCTTCCAGTCCGGGGGCGAAGCCGATCGACGGGATGCCCAGACGGCCCATGGTGGCGACGCCGTTGGTCGAGAAATGCCAGCGGGAGATCGCCGGCGGTTCGTCGAGCACCGCGGCTGCGGCCTGAGCGGCCCCCTGCACCAGCGGATGATCTTTATCGAGCACCCAGGTGGGAAAGTACTTCTCCTGGGTGGCCTGGGCGCCGGTCCAGCTGGTCTCGTCGTAGTGAAGCAGTTCGACTTCGGCGTCGCCAAGGTGGGGCAGGGCTCGAAGCTCGGCCAGCACGGTTTCGACCGTTTCGCCGACCGTCATGCGGCGGTCCAACGTGATTGTGGCGCGGTCGGGCACGGCGTTGAGTGACGGTGTGTCGACCGAAATGTGGGAGACGATGATTGAGCCGGAGCCGAGGAATTCGTCGTGGGCGAGGTTCTCGTTGAGCTTTTCGACATCCAGGATGATCGGCGCCATCTTGTAGAGGGCGTTGACGCCGTGGTGGGCGTGGGCGCCGTGGGCCGAGCGGCCCCGCGTCGTAATCGTCGCTTCCATTCGACCTCGGTGGCCGCGGTAAATGTCGAGATCGGTCGGTTCTCCCAGGATGACGACGTCGGGCTTGATGCCTTCCTTTTCGATCAAGTGGAGCATGCAGTGGCCGTCGCAGTCCTCCTCCATCACCGAGGCGGAGAGGTAAAGCGTCACTCCCTCGGGCCAACCGCGGTCCATCAGGAGGCGGGCGCCGTAGGCCATGGCGGCGATGGCGGGAAGTTCGTCCACTGCGCC
>JAIOSJ010000128.1 GCA_021107705.1 Thermoanaerobaculales bacterium
ACACGTTTTCTCGGTGCGGGCAAGTTCCTCAGCTGGGCGATCGAATCGTCTGCGGTACAGGATCTGGTGCTTGACGGTGGTTTTCTTGCTTTCCTGGCCTTAATTGAAATTGTTCTCACGATGGGGATTCTCGCCCTGGGCGCCGGGGGGATGGCGCATGTGGCGGCATTCGCGCTGTGGTTCTGCGTGGTTTTGGCTCTCGCGTGGCGGATTTTTCAGATGAAGGGTCGACAAACCGGAGCGCGTCTTCGTCTCACGCACGATTTGACGGAGAGAATGGTCGGGCACCGCACGCGGCTTGCGCAAGAGAGACCGGAGCATTGGCATGTCGGCGAGGACGAGGTTTTGAACGACTATCTCGGGGCGTTGTCGGCGCAAGATCGTTGGGCCTCGTGGATGGAGGTCGTGGGTATCGGATGGCAGATCGTAGCGGTCACCACAATCCTGCCGGTCTTTTTCGTCGGGGAAGGCTCTGAAGGGGAGATGGCTGTGGCGGTGGGCGGCATCCTTCTCGGGGCGAGGGCGTTGGCCACTTTCGGGAGAGGGATCGGGCGCCTCGGTGAAGCAATGATCGCGTGGAAGCGAATCGGACCAATCTTCAGCGCTGGGGCCTTGACGTCTACTGAGACCCAGGCCGAGATCGGCGGCGAAATGGTCAAACACCGATCGGACAGGTCGCCGGTCGGTTTGCCTGTGATTCTTGCCCGAGGTCTTTCGTATCGGCGCGATGGCCGGATCCGACCGGTTCTCGATCAGATTGGTCTTACCGTTTCTTCAGGCGATCGGGTGCTGCTGGAGGGTCCTTCGGGAAGTGGAAAATCCACATTCGCGGCCTTGCTCGCAGCGCTGCGGTTCCCTGATGGCGGGGTCCTGTTGGTCAACGGAATGGACCACGCATCCAGTGGCCCCGAGGCATGGAGAGACCAGATCGCCCTGGCGCCTCAGTTCTGTGAAAATCACGTTTTCTCAGAGACCTTTGCCTTCAATCTCCTGATGGCACGGGGCTGGCCACCGACCGACGACGACCTTCGCCAAGCCGAGAGCCTGTGTTTGGAGCTCGGTTTGGGGGAACTCCTCGAGAAGATGCCGCTCGGAATCCACCAAATGGTGGGGGACACCGGCTGGCAGCTCTCGCACGGAGAACGGAGCCGGTTGTTCGTAGCGCGGGCACTGCTTCAGGGCGCCGAAATCGTGGTACTCGACGAGAGTCTGGGACCCTTGGACCCCGAAAACCAGTCGGCTGTGATGGCTTGTGTCGAGCGACATGCTAGGACGCTGCTGGTGATCGCCCATCCATG
The DNA here is from genome assembly GCA_021107705.1 of Thermoanaerobaculales bacterium. Taxonomy (GTDB): domain Bacteria; phylum Acidobacteriota; class Thermoanaerobaculia; order Thermoanaerobaculales; family Sulfomarinibacteraceae; genus JAIOSJ01. The sequence goes on from JAIOSJ010000128.1 coordinate 1,299, forward strand.
ATGGCGAATAATCCCAAAGCGGTAGTGCCATTCGGCCTTTTCGGCTTGTGATGCCGTCACCAACAAGGATCTCTCCAATCTGCTCGACGATGTTGTGGTCTGTCAACATCACCTTTTGAGCGCCGGTGTGAGCGGCAGTGAACTCGAGCGCAACACAAGGTCCGGGGCATAGTCCACACATTAATAGAGTCAAAATCACCAAGGGATACATTCGCATGACAGTCCCCTTTCTTGATGATCATGTGTCATAAGTTGGCTTGAATGCAACATTGCTCTAGAACAAACTGTTTCATTAAATTTTTCTGTTTCAATTGAAACAGTCTTTTCGGTATAACAGCCTTTAGCGCTTATTTGGGCGAAAAAGATTGAACGCTGAACTTGACAATTTATCTATTAAGGAGATTATGAACAGAGGGAATTCGTCCTTGGAAAAGATGTCGGCTTTGGGAGAACGGCTAATGGCTGAGGAAGGGATTGTGACCCTGAGACAGACGGTCCTTGCTACCGTTGCGTCCGCCTTCGTCGCGTTCGCCCTGGTTGGGCAGGTGTTTGCCAATCCACTGTGGGAGTGGGTGAACCCACTGCCGCAGGGGCATCCGCTGAGCGACGTTGTGGCGGTCGAGGGTGTGCTGGTCACGGTGGGCTACGCCGGTACGGTCGTGAGGAGCATCGACGGCGGTGAGACCTGGTCGATCCAGGCAACCAGTGACGAGTATCAGTTCGTAGGGATTACCTGGGCCAACGGTCGCTTCATTGCGGTTGGTGGACAAGTCGGGGAGGAGTTCACCCCGGTTTTGGGTGTGATATTGAGCAGCGAGGACGGCATCACCTGGGTTGAGCGGCATCGGGTCGAGTGGGCCGCGATGGGAGGCGTCTGCTGGAATGGCGCCCACTTCGTGGCCGTCAGCATTGGCGGCAAATCCTTCACCAGCGACGACGGCCTAGCCTGGCGGGAGCACGAGCTGCCGTCAAGGGAGTGGTCCATGGGCTGGATCGTCTGGACCGGTGCGGAGTTCGTCTCGATCGGTCGGGAGAACTTTAACTCCCCAGGTCCTTCCTCCTTCACCAGTCCGGACGGGATTGAGTGGCAGATGTTTGCGCTCGATGATCCTCCCGACCCCACGGGTCTGGCCTTTGACGGCGAGAAGCTCTTGACCGTAAGAGATTGGGAGGTATTGATCAGCCACAACGGTATCGACTGGGAGGTCGTCGAGTTGGAGGGCCTCAATCCTCGGGACGTCATCTACGCCAACGGCTTGTTCGTGACGGTCGGAGGGGCAGGACAAGTCGCCACGAGTTCGGACGGATACGCCTGGTCGATTGGTGAGGCGCCGACCTCACGAACCCTTGTTGGAGTCACCTGGGACGGGAGTTCCTGGGTGGCGGTTGGCGACCACGGTGTCATCGTTCGCAGCACCGACGCCGAGACCTGGGAGCAGATCGGTAGTGACGCCTTTAATCTTCGGAGTTCCTCAATCCTGGACCTGGCCTGGGGTGGGGGGCGTTTTGTGGGTGTCGGCGAATACGGTCTTGTGATTACGAGTACC
>JAIOSJ010000026.1 GCA_021107705.1 Thermoanaerobaculales bacterium
ATTGACTGCATTCCTTCGCTGATCTGAGCGCGGGCAAACAGGCTGGGATCCTCTGCAGGAAGAGCAAATCCTGTGAGGTCGGCACCCAGGTGCTGCAGCCAGAGCGAAAGCCATCCCCCCTTGAATCCCGTGTGACCGGTGAGAAAGACCCTCTTCCCCTGCCAGAAAGATTGGTTCATTTCCAGGTCTTCCAGGGCGCCGTTCCGGTCTGCCAGAGCCGTTCCAGATTCTCGCGATCACGCAAGGTGTCCATCGGTTGCCAAAACCCCTGGTGCTTATAGGCGGAGAGCTGTCCCTCTTTGGCAAGGCGTTCAAGCGGCTCCTTCTCCCAGGAGGTTTCGTCCCCTTCGATGAAATCGAATATCTTCGGAGAAAGGACGAAATATCCGCCGTTGATCCAAGTCCCGTCTCCCAGGGGTTTCTCGTCGAAACGAACGATGCGGTTCCGGTCCAGGTCAAGTGCGCCGAATCGACCCGGTGGCTGGGATGCCGTTACGGTCGCCAGGGTTCCTTGCTCCCGGTGGAAGGCTGTCAAACGGCCGATGTCGATGTCGCCGACCCCGTCACCATAGGTGAAACAAAATGCCTCGTCGGTCAAATAGGGCCGGGCTCTCTTGAGTCGGCCGCCGGTCATTGTTCTCTCGCCCGTATCTATGAGAGTCACGCGCCAGGGCTCCACCGCGCGCTGGTGAAACTCGATTTCGTTGTCCTTGAAATCGAAGGTAACGTCGGACATATGAAGGAAGTAGTTGGCGAAGAACTCCTTGATGAGATAGCCCTTATATCCAAGACAGATGACAAAGTCGTGGATGCCATGGGCAGAGTATATTTTCATGATGTGCCAGAGAACTGGCATGCCGCCGATTTCTATCATCGGCTTTGGCCGCAGATGAGTCTCCTCGCTCATCCTCGTACCCAATCCACCTGCGAGGATCACCGCTTTCATGAAGACTTTCTCACTGCCCACACCAGGGGTCGCCTCTGGTTGCTGCCGGAAGCCGGAGTCGTTCTCAAATGATTCATCACGAATGAGCATACCATCGTTGAACGTCTCTTCCCGAGCCCTTTTTTGGGCCGCAGATCTCACCCGGTATCCGCGGTACGGAGTCTGCGGCGGTCATCAGATGCGGCGCCATCGCGATGGAATCAAATCACTGGTGTCGAGGCTGGAATCGCTGAACCACTTCTCGGGTGCGAAGACGATCGGATCGGGGTTTTGGCAAAGCCAAGCTCCCCACCAACTGAAGCTGCTGTTGGCGATGATGTGGTGACGACAAAGTGCCATCAGTCGCAGGTCTTCGTAGTTGCGATCGGCGGCATTGTGGCCCATGATGGTGAAGGGCAGCTCGAGGGCAAGATGGTCACGCGCCCATGGCGGATCGTCGGAAAAGATAAAGAAATGCGGGTTGGGGACGAGGTCCGAAATTTCACGGACGGCGTGGTGGTAATAGTTCAACGGCATGACGCCGTGAACCTTCGCCGTTGTCGAGTTCGTGACGTAATCCCCCCGCCTGATATGGAGGCTCACGGCTTGGAGCTCGCTGATACGAGCGGCAAACTCCCGATTCACCGCGTCCGGTTCAGTCGTGACCATCAGTTCTCGCAGGAGGATCGGCCGAATGTCTTTGAAATACTCCTCGCTCTGCCAATAGCCCTGGAGGTAAAGCTGCCTTCGTGTTGTCCGCAAAATAAGGGGGTCAAACTTGAACTGTCGTTCGACAATCCACGTTCGCCGATTGATCGGAAGGAGCTTCTGAATCCTGCGGGTCAGAAAGTGCCTCCGGCCGATCGATTTGAGCCGGGAGACTTCCGCCGGATCGGCGAATTCCTGTCGGATGCTGAAATTCTGCAGGCTGTAGGCATGGAGCCTGTAGATGTCGAACCCCGTTATGTCGAGTTTCAAGGGGAGACCTCGGTCGTGCGAGATTCGGCGGGCAAGGGCATATTCAAAGAGTTGATTGCCGAGACCGCCGGTAAGACCAGCAACAATCATCGTCTACCAAGTCCTCAGACAACTCAGAAGGACTTCGAGATCGGGCTCGGTCAGTTCCGGGTAACAGCCGCAATAAAAACCGGTTTGGTGAATTCGGTCTGTACCGGGAAGGTCATATCGCCTTTCAACGTGCTTGGTGAAGAAGGGCTGTTGCTGAATATTTCCCGCAATCATGGGACGAATCTCGACCCCCGCGCCCGCAAACTTCGCCATGAATTTCTCGCGTATTTCGGGTGTTGTGCTCAAGACCGGAAAGGCGAAAGCGGAGAGCACCGACAGGTGTGAATGATCGAGTGGAAAGAGTTCCTCGTTCTCGGCCAGGACGGAGGCGAGGCGGAGAAAATTCTCTTCCCGCGCTTTTATGTTTTCGGGCAGATATTGAAGTTGCTCGAGACCGAGGAAACCGGTTATCTCGGTTGGACGCAGGTTATAGCCAAGCTCGTAAAAGGCATATTTCGCGTCGAACTCGCTTTTGATCTCATATTGATTTCGCCACTTGACCTGTCCTTCCTCATTCAGGTTTCTGTCCCATCCGTTGGCCCGGACGATTCGCAGCATTTCGGCGAGGTCATGATCATCGGTGCAGACCATTCCGCCTTCAATTGTGGACATGTGGTGCGCCACAAAAAAGGAGAAAGTCGATGCATGTGAGAAGTTTCCGGCCTTCCCGGAGGGGAGTTCGGTTCCCAGTGACTCGCAGTTGTCCTCAAGGAGTAAGATATTCTCGGCTCGGCACAGATCTCGGATGACGTTCAGGTCGCCGGTGAAGCCGAGGGCATTGGTGATGAACAGACCCTTGAGGTCGGTCGTGGCGAGTCTTTCACTCAGAGTCTGTGACGTGAGATTGAGCGTCGCGGGGTCACAATCTATCGCCACCGGGGCCATTCCCATCTGGATAATGGGCATGACGTTGGTTGACCAGGTGAGGGCCGAAAAGCCGGGCTCATCACCCGTTGTGAGAACCTCCATGTTTTTGAGAGATTGAAATAATGCGAGGTTGGCGCTGCCGCCGCTGTTGAAAAG
>JAIOSJ010000255.1 GCA_021107705.1 Thermoanaerobaculales bacterium
GAATCCGCCTGTATGACTTCGCCATCCCGGCCCCGCAGACGGGGCGACGCTGGGTCGCGAAGCGAACCAGAAGGCCGATGTTCCGACTCAGGTCGCCAACGAGATCGCCCCAAAGAATCTTTCCCGATTCTCCGGAAAACCGACTGATAAACGCACTACCCCCGGCCCGAACTCCCTCCATCGATCTCGCCCTCCAGGTGTTCTGCGGCAAGTTCGAGTTCGCCGGACTGTACTTTTTCGAGCAGGTCCCGGGCCTCCTCCACGTGGTCGGGCGGCACCATGATGCGAACGGCGCCGAGCCCATTGAGTGTCAGGCCGTGGGTCGTTCGAAGGGCCTCACCCGCGACGGTTGTCGGGATCTCATGAGCCTCGAGAAAGGCCCGCACCATATCCTCTTCGAACTTACCCTGCGCGGTGTGGATGACGGTCCAGGGTTCACTCATGGGTCTCCTCCTACAGTGATAGTGATCTGCATGCACTCTGTTAAAGTACCACCACCCATGAGTGACACCGAGTCCAGGGCATCGCAGAAACTGGAGAGCCGTCGAAGTCGGTTCGGTGCATTTCACGCGCGCACCTATGAGATGGAACTCCTCGTGTCGGGTGCCGTGGTATTCGGACTTATCCATCTTCCACCGGTGTTTGAACGGATGTTCACCAGCTTCAGGGCGAGCCTTGAGGGCAACCTCCGCCTGATTGGAATCTTGGGGCAGGGCTATCTCCAGCTGGTTCTCTATGGCTTGATTGCAGTCTTCGTGCTCCATCTGGCGTTGCGCGGCTTCTGGATCGGCCTTCTCGGTCTGGAGAGTGTTTTTCCGGAAGGCATCCGCTGGGACCGGGTCAAGCTGGGGCCGGCCACGATCAGGCGCTACCGCGCCGGCTTCGGTTCTCTTGCCGAGGTCATTGAAAAGGTCGACGATCTGTGCAGTCTCGTTTTCTCGTTCGGCTTTTTGGTCGTCTTCATTTGGATCTACTTCGCCGTCCTTCTCGTGGTGACGGCGGCGTTTGGATTCGGCTTTTCCTGGTTGTTCCTCGGTGGAAGGGGCGCTTCCACCGTATTCTGGATCGTGGGCGGTTCGATTATCGGATTCCCGATGATGACGGACTTGATCGATAAGACCCTTGGGCAACGCGTGAGATCTGGTGGAATGGTGGAACGGATCATCGAGGTGATGGTGGGCATCGCGTACACTATTTCGCCGATGCGCTTTATCGGGGCGATCCAGCTGACCCTCGGGAGCAATCTCTCGAACACCAAAGCGTCAATCGTACTTGTGGGCTTCATGTTCGCCCTGGCATTCGTTCAGATCGGCGGGGGGTTCCTGGGGCAGGGTGTTGTTCGGCTTGACAGCCTGACCTTCTTCCCGGACAGCCTGCGCGAACAGGGGATGGATCCGCGGCATTACCGGGCCCTGCGTGACCCGGATGCAGTCGAGCCATTGATTCCCACTATTCAGAGCGATTGCGTGGCCGATCCCTACCTCAAGCTGTTCATCCCCTACAACCCGCGCCGCCACAATCACCTGGTGACCGAAGCGTGCCCTGACCTTTCGGCCCTCAGCAAGAACGGTCTGGATGCTGGGAAGGGCGCGAATCTCGAGGACACTCAGGTGCAGGAGGCGGCCGCGTGCCTGGGCTCACTGTTTTCCATCTCTCTCGATGGCGAGAGTGTGAAGGACATCCACTTCGACTTCACGATCGAGCAAGGGACCGGTCTGGAGGGCCTCGTCAGTTTCTTGTCCGTAGACGAACTCGAACGCGGCCGGCACGAACTCATGATTCTTGCGCCACCGAAGGTCCGGCTCACGGACGAAGACGAAAAAACGCCGGACCCCGTGCGCCATCTGATCCCATTCTGGCTGTGAGGTGTGGGTTCGCGCAGATTTCTGAGTTTCCTTCGATCCATGGTCGATCTTCCTTCCCGGTGTTAGACTCAAGAGTAGGAACTATGGAAGTGTTCAGCTGAATCTGTTTTTTTTGGGGGGGATGCAATGCCGAAATCCAAAATTTCGAAATTCGGAGTCTGGCTGCTCGCCTTCAGCCTGGTGTCTCTCACGAGTTTTCTGGTCGGGGCTCAACAGGTACCGTTCTTCGTGATTGTTCACCCGGACAACGATGCCGAAATGTTGAGCCGCCAAACGGTTTCCGATATTTTCTTGAAGAAAACCACGAAGTGGGCAGACAACCTACCGGCCGAGCCGGTCGATCTCAGTTCCGACAGTGCGATTCGGGAGGCCTTTTCGATCGAGGTCCACAATCGCAGCACCGCCAATATCAAGAGTCACTGGCAAAAACAGATCTTTTCCGGCGCCCAATCACCACCGCTTGAAGTCGCTGCCGAAGAAGAGGCGGTCGCTTTCGTTCGCCAACACCGCGGCGCCATCGCCTATGTTTCAACCTCGGCATCCTTCGACGATGTGAAAATCATTCCCCTTGTGAATCCTCCGGTCGTCATCAAAAAGGTGGCGCCGAGCTATTCCCAGAGGGCCCTTCGGTTTCGCGTTGAGGGTGATGTGGTGCTTCGCCTCCAGATCACCGAGGAGGGCAAGGTCGAACATGTCACGGTGTTGAAGGGACTGAAGTACGGCCTTACGGAAGAAGCAGTTCGAGCGGTCAAGAAATGGCGGTTTGAACCGGCTACATCGAGTGGAATGGCGGTCAGCGCCGATATCGACGTGACCGTCAACTTTTGTCTGTAGCTCCCTCTCGTGCCAGGCACCGAACTCCGGAGATGCTAGAGTGTCTCAGGAGGACTGACATGCCGAGGAGGACTGACATGCCGAGGAGGACTGACATGCCGAGAGTTAAAAGACATTTTCAAGAAGGCCGAATCTACCATGTGTACAACCGAGTAGGCGGAGATCGCACAGTCTTTGACGACCCCGTTCTTGCCGGCCGTTTCGTGGAACTGCTCCGTACCGTTAAGGCCCGAGACGAACTGGTGGTATTGGCCTGGTGCCTCCTTGGCGATCGCTACCACCTCGTCGTTCGGCAGGGGGCGGTTGAGTTGTCTCGTTCGATGAAGACTCTTCAACAGGGCGTCACGAGGACCCGGAAATTGACTGAGAATATTGCCGGACCCTTGTGGTACGAGAGATTCAAAGCCAAAGAAGTCACGGCGCTAAGACACCTCCAACAGTTGATCGCCTACGTTCATCTCAGTCCGGTCAAGGCGGGTCTGGTCGAGGGTCCTGATGATTATGCTCTGTCTGGACACCGAGATATCGTCAGGCGGAGGAAATACCCGATTGTCTCGGTCAATGACACGCTCTTGGTCTTTGGCCCCAGCCGTCGTTCAGCCTTCTCGGCCTACCGCAAGACCCTCGGTGAAACCGAAGAATCCGCCTGGTTGGAGCGGGGACCTGGACAACTGCCGTGGTGGAAGCTCGGCCGACCTCTGAAACACCGAGAATTTCCGGAAAGCGAAAGAGAGATTCTCGGTCTACAGGATCGAAACACCGCGCCGTTCCGGCGGCCTTACGGTGCAGAAGACTGGCTGAGCTTCGCGTGTGAACATCTCGGAATCACTCGGGAGGATGTAGCGAGCCGAAAGCGTGATCCTCGAATCGTACAGATGAGAGATTTACTCGCTGTCGTCGGTATCGAGCGTCATGGAGTCAAGGTGAGAGATCTGGCTCGGATTCTGGGGAAGAGCCAGGATGGGGTCAGCGTTTGGGGCCGAAGAGGGGCGCAGCGGAGGCAAGACGACGCTGAATTCGCCGATAGGGCGAAATCACTGGATCGGGCCGCCTCCGAGAAGACATAGGCCCGGAGTTCGGCGACCGCTGTGGTATCCGGTATTGGAACTATGTCAGGTCTGCATGTCTCACTTCTCGGTCACTCCGGCGGCCTACGCCCCACACCTTCGTTGTCCGCAAGAAGGGCGGTGGACTGGTGCCTGAAGCTGTGATGGCGATCGACCAGGGAACCACCGGGTGCACGGCAATGGTGCTTGGTCGTGACGGCAAAGTTCTTGGGCACGCCTACGCGGAGATCACCCAACACTATCCCGAGCCGGGTTGGGTCGAGCACGACCCGGAGGAGATCTGGCTCGTGAGCATCGATGTGATGGGCCGGGCGCTGACGGTGGCGGGCCTCGCTAAAGGCGAACTGAAGGCTATCGGCATCACCAACCAACGAGAGACCACCGTCATCTGGGACCGTGACACCGGGGTACCTCTCCACCGGGCAATCGTATGGCAGAGTCGCCAGACCGCCGACATCTGTGAGCAGATCAAGGCGGACGGTCTCGAGCCTATGATCCGTGAGCGAACAGGCCTCGTAATGGATCCTTACTTCTCGGGTTCCAAGGCTCGGTGGATCCTCGATCGCTATCCGGA
>JAIOSJ010000106.1 GCA_021107705.1 Thermoanaerobaculales bacterium
CCGGACCTCGTTGCGGAACTCTCTGCCCAACTCGACAGAATTCTCGCAGGTGGGGGGCGCTCAGCGGTCGAAGTCGAACTGACCGACGAAGAGCGCGATCAGCTCCGGGCCCTCGGATACGTCCACTAGTTCTACTTTGTCACGGCTAACCTATTGCGTTTACAGCAGTCTTGTCGGCTTCATTTTTGTGCCTTTTTGTGGCTATTTCTTGGTGTTTTGCAAAAGGCTAAGCCGACAGCCGACACCTCTTTCCCTACTTCGGATCGTCGAGCTTTACCTTGACAGTCTCTGTTCGGCCATCCCTGATGATGGTCAGTTGTACGGTGTCACCCGGTCGATATTGCTCCAGGGCCAGACCGATCTCTCCGCTTCGGCGAATTCTCTCCTCTCCGATGGCGGTGATGATGTCACCCAATTCGATCTGCCCCCGGCGGTCGCGCAGGGTGGGGCGAAGACCTGCCCGGTCGGCGCCGCTGTCGGGGATTATCTGGAGGATCAGGGGGCCTTCGAGGCGAAATCTTCGACTGACGGCGTCCGAGGCCAGTTCAACCCCGAGATTGGGGCGTTGGACTTCGCCGAAAGCGATGAGGTCGGCTACGACCCAGTTGACGGTGTCTGCCGGGATGGCGAAACCGATTCCGGCATAGCTTCCCGAAGGGCTGTAGATGGCGGTGTTGACACCAATTAAGCGGCCGGCGGAGTCCAAAAGAGGCCCGCCGGAATTGCCGGGGTTGATGGCGGCATCGGTCTGGATCACGTCGCGAATGGGGATCCTCGTCACCGACTCGATTTCCCGTTCGAGGGCCGAGATGATGCCGGTCGTGAGCGTTTGGTCAAAACCGAAAGGGTTGCCGATGGCCAGCACCGTGCGTCCGACCTCAAGATCGTTGGATGTGCCGAGCCGGATGGGCTTCAAGACCTCCTTCGGGGCGTTGATGCGGAGGACCGCAAGATCCTTCTCCGGCGCGTATCCCACCAACTCCGCCTTCCAGGTCGAGTGGTCCGCGAGGGTTACTTCGGCGCGACGCGCGTTCTGAATGACGTGGAAGTTGGTGACGATGTGGCCCGAGTCGTCCCAGATGAAGCCGGACCCGGTTCCTTGTGGAATTTCCATGGCCCGGAAACTGAAGAAATCACGTCTGAGACCGATCGAAGTGATATAGACGACCGACGGCGAGCTTTCCTTGAAAAGCTCGGTCAGGGAGCGTTCCTCATTGGTCAGTGCCCCTCTGCTCGAGATTTCCCGGGTTTGGATCGGTCCAGGATCGACTTCGGCAAGGCACGCCGATGCCAGAAGTAACACCGAGGCGGCGATCGACCCGACGACCATGGAAGAAAGGGTGGATGTTGAAAAGCGAAACATCAGTGCCTCCCGGACTCCCTTTGGATCCGACGGCGTACTGCAGGACTCTCCGCCATCACCAGCGCCCGATCGAAGTCGGCGCCCAGCAAATCACTTCGTGCGGCCAGTACGCCCAGGCACCACCGCCGGTTGACGGGCCTCTCCAGACCCTCGATCAGATCGAGGGCCTCCCCCGCATCGTCCGGTAGCCCAGCCTCCAGCAGGGCGGTCAAGGCCCGCCGCTGAGGCCACCCTTCGGGAAAGGTTTGGACCAGACGACTGAGTGCGGCGGCGCCGGTCCCACCGAGACCGGGAAGGGCCCGCCGGAGGCTCAAGAGCCGAGCCGCCAACGAGGTCTCGGCCTCAATGGCTTCAACCAACAACCCCACATCGGTAGTCCCGAGGACAGGTGGTCGTTCGGCCTCGATTTGGGCCGGCGCCATCGGTTCGGTTGGCTTCGTTATCGGGGCCTTCTCCAACTGATCTTCGACTATTGCCGGGATTCTCGCGGGGGCCGCCGAATCGTTGTCGGCGCCACCATCGTTGATTTCTACCGGTTCGAACACCCCTTGGGCGAATGCCTCGTCCTCGATCGTCCGTGGACCCGTCTCAGGCGCCGGTTCCCCTGTCGTATCGTCGGTCGGGGGCGCCGGTTCGTCGTCCAGGGTCTCTTCTCCCTCGGGCTCTTCCTCCCCGAACGCCTCAGCGACGGCATCGGCGCTTCTCATCAGCATATCTTCCCGGGTTTTGGGGTCTCTCAGACACGCCATCACTGTTCCGAGCCCCTCGTCCCCTCGGTCTCGAAAGCCACTCAGAAACTGCAGCATCAATGCCGGGGCCACGCCGCTTCGTTTGGCCGCGAGACTCTCCAGCAGATCTTCGGCGCCGTCGAAGCCGGCCTCCTTGGCCAAGAACCTTCGATCGGTGGGACTGAGACGGCGAACCATTCGCCAGGACCTCGCCAGGGCCTTTGCTTTGGCCACGGGTGATCCCGCCCCTTTGAGTTCGAAGAGCATTGTCGAAAGTTGTCGGGAGGAAGCCATCTACTCTCCGCCGAACACCTCTCCCGTCTTCTTTCGAGCCCGCGGCTTCGCATCGCCTTGGACCCTGTCGGCAACGGCTCCGGGCAGCCGGGCGAGATCCTGCAGCATCTTTTCCATGTCGATGCCGGAGAGCTGCTTCATGATCGGCCCCAGCCGGCTCATTACCTGGATGACGTCGTCGGTCAGCCGAGCGGCGCCGGTTCCGTCGCCCGGATTGCCGCCGGTAGAAATGATCGTCGTCTCACCGGCCCGAGCCAGGGGCTCGGACACCGCTGCGGCAATTTCTGGGAGAACCTTGAGGGCCTCGATCGAGAGGCCGGCCTCGTTGTAGAGCTTGAGGGCTTCGGCCAGCAGCCGCCGCGCCTCGGCCTCGGCCTGACCCTTGGCCTGAATCGCCTCGGCCTCGGCCAGTCCGATCTGCCGACGTTGCACCGATTCGGCTTCGGCCTTGGCAATACCCTCGGCCTGCAGGGCCTTCGCCGACTCTTCGCGGCGCGTGCGTTCCGCCGCCGCCTGGCGTTCGATCCGGTACTGATCGGCGTCGGCGCCGCGCTCGGTCTCGTACTTCGCGGCGTCGGCCTTCTCGCGAATCGAAGCGTTGAGTTCCAGCTTCTGACGCTCGACCTCGCGCTCGGCGATGCTGATGTTCTGGACCTTGATCTCCATTTCGCCGGCTTTGACCGCCTGGGCGTCGGCAACATCGACTTCCTTGCGGATCGATGCCTTCTTGAGGCTCAAGGCCCGGTCGCTTTCGGCGATCTCGGTATCGACGTTGAGGCGCTTCTTCTCCTTCTGCTGCCGAGCCTGCTCCTCTTCGATCGCCGCATCCCGGTCGGCGTTGGCCGTCGCGATGCGGGCGCCCTTGAGCGCCTCCTGGATCTTGGGTTGTCCCAGGGCGTTGAGGTAACCCTCGTCGTCCTGGATCGCCTGGAAGACGAAGGATCGGAACTCGAAGCCCATGCCCTCGAGGTCGACGTGGGCCTCGTCACGGACCTTCTCCTGAAAGGTTCTCTGGTCTCGGTAGAGCTCCTCAACCGTCAGGGTGCCGACAATGCCGCGAAGATGGCCCGCGACGGTCTCCTTGATCGTCGCCTGAATATCATCGACCGGCATGCCGAGGAAGCCCTCGGCCGCCCTCCGAATGTGTTCGACGTCACCCTGGACCTTGACCTGCGCCACCGCCTTGACGTTGATCGGGATGCCCTGAATCGTGTAGACGTGCGGAAGGTCGATCTCCAGCGTCATCATTCGAAGCGATAAGATCTCGTACTGCTCCCACGCGGGCCAGACAAATGTGCCGCCACCGCGGATGATTCGAAATCCCTCGATCTCACCTTTGTCCGTTCGAACCTTGGCGCCCAACAGCTTGCGTCGGCCGAAGACGATCAGGGCCTCGTCCGGCCCCGCCTTCTTGTAGCGCATGCGCATGAGCACGTACGCAAAAAACAGAAACACCGGCAGTGTGAAAAGAAGAAATACGAAAATTTGGAAACCCATCAGACTCCTCCGTGATGTATCGTTAGCCCGACCTTATCACTGGCTGTCTGCTGCGAGTCGGACATGGCAGCCATCTGTCGTGCTTTTCGCAAGTCGTTCTCCTCGACGGAGTGCAACTACGACTGCGTCGCCCAATTTCAGAAAACCCCAACATCTAACTACCCTTCGCGGCTCTCGCGACGAAATCCGGTGATAAGGTCGGACCAGAGTTATCATATCCCGGCGCTCCGTTATCGTTACCGAATTATTTTTTCGGTAACGATAACGACAACGGGATCGGGCTCGGGAGGAACTGCAAGGCGCCGGAGGGAGGCCCCTCTGATCAGCCTGATGGTTCTAACCCGCCACAAAAAATCCCGCGGCGCCGGAGCGCCGCGGGTCTTTTGTCTCGGTTGAATCGACGAGTCAGCCGATGCGATAGCGCGCAACGTCGGGATTGATGCCGATGGGCTTGAATTTCTCCCAGACGTAGAAGCCGCGGCCGGATTTTGCGCCCAATTGCCCCGACTCGACCAGGCGTTTGAGGAGGGAGGTCGGCTTGTAGAACGAACCGAATTCTTCTTCCAAGACGTTGCAGATGAAGACCATGACGTCGAGGCCGACGAAGTCCGCCGTCATCAAGGGGCCCATCTTGTGGCCCAGGCAGAGGGTGACCTTGTCGGCATCTTCGACCCCGGCAATGCCCTCTTCGACGACCCGAACCGCCTCGTTGACGAAGGGCACGAACATGCGGTTGATGGCGAAGCCGGCCTTGTCTTCCGCGGGAATCTCGATCTTGCCCATGTCATGGCAGAGGTTGACGATGGTGTCATAGGTCTCGCTCGAGGTGCCGAGGCCACGGATGATCTCCACACCCTTTTGCATCGGCACCGGATTCATGAAGTGCATTCCCATGTAGAGGTCGGCTTTACCGTAGGCGGCGGCCAGGCGAGTGATGGAGATACCCGACGTGTTGGTTGCGATGATCTTGTCGTAGCCCATTTCGGCCAGTTTCCGATTGATGCCCTCTTTCAGCTCCGGGATCTCCGGCGCCGCCTCGATGATGAGGTCGCAGGGCAAAAGCGCAGCGAGGTCGGTCGATGTTGAGACGCGAGCCAGGGCCTCGTCCTTGGCCTGGGCCGTGATGCCCTTGGCGCCCTCGCTCTTCTCGTAGGCCTTGACCAGCCGGTCGAGAGAGCGTCCCATGTTGGCGACACCGCGTTCCAGAACCTCATCGTTGATGTCCGTGATCACGATCTCGAAGCCGTTTTGTGCAGCCACTTGAGCAATACCGTTGCCCATGGTCCCAATGCCGATCACGCCGATTTTCTTCAGTCCACTCTTGTTCATCCTTCTCCCCCTTTCGGGGACTGGAGTAGCCATACGAGCGCCCTCCATCCCCGGCATCTTTCGAACGCTGCCATTCTACAAGAGGCGCCGGCAAGATGGGGGCCTAGCCC
>JAIOSJ010000032.1 GCA_021107705.1 Thermoanaerobaculales bacterium
GGCAAAACCTTCGACCTGACCGTGTCCGAACATGGGCAGACCCGGCATGGTGGCCATCAGGCAGCAGACGCCGAAATATTTGTCATCCCGCCCGAATTGGTCGATTGCCGTGCGTTCATCCGGATTGGACATGAAATTCACATAGCGGCTGAGAATGCGCGGATCGTACTCGAGGGTATTCCGAATGAGCTTCCGGTACTCATCGTTCTTCTCTTCATGGAGCATGTTCATGAAGGCCGAGTTGTAGACCCGATGCATCCCGAGCGTACGGACGAAGTAGCCTTCCAACATCCAGAAAGCCTCCGCCAACAACAGCGTGTCCGGCGCTTCGGCGGCCACCCGGTCGACGACCTCGCGCCAGAATTCCTCCGGCATGACCTGGTCGAAGTCCGCCGCACTCACGCCGAATTCGGCCCGCGACGGGATATCCCCGCCCAACCCGGGTTCGGGGAACCACAGCCGCTGGAAATTCTTTCGCGTGAGGGTCATCGCTGCGTCGAAGCGGATGATCGGCGAGAGCCGTGCGACGTGCAGGATGGTCTGAATCACCGCCTCCCTCACTTCAGGGTTGCGGTAGTCGAGTTGAGCGGTATCGTTCCAGGGCATCGAGGTACCGTCGTTCCCGTGGAAGATGTAACGCGTGTCCCCGGTCCAGCCGTCAACCCTTTTGAACACAACCGCGGCATCGGACCGATCCCAATAGCCGTCCTCGATGTGAACACCCACCCGCTCATCGTCCGACAGGTCGGCCCCGCTGAATGAATACTGAGGGAAGGGGCAGGTTTCCGAGCCGATGAACCAATCCGGGTGTTCGACGACCCATCGACCGTCAATTCCCACATGGTTCGGCACCATGTCGGTGGTCATGCGAATACCAAGCCGCCAGGACCGCTTCTTGAGCCTTTCGAATGCCTCCTCTCCACCTAAATCCGAAGCCACCACATAGTCGTAGAGCGAATAGGCCGAGGCCACCGCTTCATCATCCCCCATCCACTGTTTGATCTTGGCCGAGGCCCGGCTTCTCTCCCAAAGTCCGATCAGCCACAGGCCGGTCACTCCCCATGCCGCGAGCCGCTCCAACTCGGCGTCGGGAACCTGGTCGAGGGTCGAGATCTGACGGCCGTACTGCTCTGAAAGTTGCGCCAACCAAACGTGGGTGTTCTTTGCCAAGAGAACGACTCGCGGCATCCAGTCCCGATCGTGACTGAAAGCTTCGGCAGCCTCCTCGTCAGGCGAATCCGGGTACATCGGCGCCTCAGCCGGTCCGGGCCCCGGTGGGAAGAACGGCCTGTGCTCTTCGGCCAGAAAGTCCAAACCGCCCAGAAGACGCAAGACGAGGCCGCCCAACCATGCTCCCCAATGCCGGCGAATGTGTTCCAATTGCTGTTGCAGGGAATGCGGCGCCGCCACCACCGGCGCTCTCAACAGTTCAATGAGGGTCAGACCTCCATCGATGAGACCAGGCCGACCGCGAAAGAAGACCTGCAGGCGATCGATCAGCGCCAAGTAGGTGGTCTGCCGCCTCAGATCATTGTCGTCAAAAAGGTCCCTGAGGTCCTCCAGAGCCGGATTCGCGTTGGCCAACCACAAGAGAAGCAACTCTTCAAGAACAACTTCCCGATTGGCCACTCCTTCGGTGCGACTCTCCAGATAGGCCAGAGGAAGCATTTCGCCGTCTTTCACGGCTTGCGGCGGAAAGGCCTCGACGAAGGCCTCAAGGGCCTTCTCAACCTCCTCGACTCCAAGGTCAATTTCCAACTCGGCGAGGGCCCGACTGAAGATTTCTTCATCAATCGTGTGCCGATAAACCCCGACGAGAGCATGCATGATCTCGTGCAAGAGCCCGGCGGCATGCAGCTCGGAAGCCTTCAGAATTCGGGCGCTCCGGCCGGCCGCCCGGCGGACCTGGTTGATCGCGGCCACAGCCTCCCGAACTGCCCGGAAATCGACCAGAATCGCCGTGCCGTTGATGGCGAACAGAGCGTCGGGCAGGGCATATCGCAAACGCGCACGACGTGAGATCAGCAATTCCCGCACCATGAGAGGAGAATCAGCCCGCATAACTCACCGGACTATGGATCGACCAGGGTGACCTGGCCCCCCTCCACGCGAAAGGTCCGCATCTGAAATATGTCGTCCACAATTTCCGGGGTCTCGTAGTAATTGTTGCGGGCTTCTTCGGATCCCGTATAGACCATCGTTGTGGTCATGGTGTCGGCGTTGACATCGACGACCATGTAGCCGCCGGCTCGGAGGTCGAGATCGACGATGTCTGATGGGGTGATTGTGTCATCCAGCGATGTCAGCTGCATCAGCGGACCGAAAGTCGCCACGAGCTGTTCGAGCCCCGGAATCTGACCCAAAATAGGATGACTCTGCAAGGTGCCGAGAATCATCTCCTCGAGACTTTCCGAAGAGATCGCAGGCGCGGTGAACTCAATCAGGCCATTCTGATGGTCGGTGACGAACCAAGAGTGGATATCGCCGGAGATCACCACGGTATTGGGTCTGGAGGAGAAAATCCACTGGAGCGTTTCCCGGCTCTGGGGAAAGCCATCCCACTGGTCGACGTTGACCAGGATCTGGGTGCGCAATTCCTGTGGAAATTCGGGAGGCAGCCCCGGCGCCACCGCCGGGTGACTGAAGTCCAACACCATGGGAGTCATCGAAGTCGAAGACGCCACCACATTCCAGGTGGCGTCGCTTCTGATCAAGAGACTCGCAAGCCAGCCCAGCTGGGCAGCGCCATAGACGTCCTGGGCCGCACCCCCACTTTCGACGAAGCGCGCACCGGCCAAGAGATCAAACCCCTGCTTGAGCAACATATATCGGGAACCGAGGGAATCGTTGAGGCTGGTCTTCCCGACAAAGACGTAGGGCAGGCCGTGCTCCATCTGCGTAACGATCTCACCTACGAAGACAGGAGTCAATCCACCCGCCTCAAAGAGCGAGTTGATATAGAAAGTGCTGATGTTGCCGGTGAGCAGAGAATTGGCGTAGGCGACGGCCTCTGTACTTTCGATACCCGGATTCTCCATTGCGACCAATTCAGCGAGTATCAGCGAACACGTCTGTTTGAGTATAGGCAAATTGGCTGCCACTACATCCATGTTGATGTAGGGGTCGAAGCCATCTTTCAATGCCTCGAAGGTGGCGTCTCCCAACATCTGTCTCAGGGTCGGCTCGTCAACGGCCACTGCACCCGGGAATGCGTCCTCAGCCACCAAATGATCCGGCCGGTAGGTCCGATAGTCGGTCATTGCCAGGGCAAGATGGGCGCCGAATCTGAAATCCCGGTAGATCACCGAGTTCGGGTAGAGCATTGAATCGTCAATAGCGAGGGTTCCATCTTCACCCAAACCGGCACTGATGGGAATCCACTCGAAGAATGCCTGTTCCGAACGCCGACGACGCTCCACGTCCGTCTCGTCGATCTTCTCGTCGAAATATGTGGCCGTGGCGCCCCAACAGTCGTCCGAGAACTCGTGGTCATCCCAGATCACAACCATCGGCCAGCGCTCGTGGACCTCCTGCAACATGGGATCAGAACGGAAGGTCCGATAAAGCGTTCGGTAATTGGCGAGGCTCGAGGCCGCATAGTAAGTCGCATCGCCACTGCCGAAGGCGATCGCTCCTTCGGTGTCGTCAAACTCGATTTTACGTTCGGAGGTCGGGTCCTGGAACGTTGGATCCCCTGTCGTTTCATACACATAGTCACCCACGTGAACGATGAAGTCGAGATCGTCACCGTGGTCGCGCAGGAGTTTCAGGTAGGAGTTGTAATAACGACCCGTGAAGTCCTGCCCATACACAACGGCAAATTTCATCGGGCGTGGATCATCGGCGCTGGGCGCCGTTCTTGTTCGACCGACGGTCGATATATCCATGGCAGCGCCCGACCCATAGACGAATCGATACCAGTAATCGGTGTATGGCTCGAGGCCATCCATGAGAACCTTGACCGATCCGTCGAAACGATCATCCACAAGCAGGTTCCGAGTGGCGATGACATCGGTAAAATCGGCATCCAGCGCCATTTCGACCACAAGAGCATCTTCCATCACAACGTCGGCCACTCGTGTCCACAGCACGACACTGTCGGACTGAGGGTCACCGGAAGCCACCGATTGTGGGAAACGCTCAGTCCCTGTCGCCAGAACCGGCCCAGCGATACACAGGATCAACCCACAAAGAATAGAAAAACTGATCAGCCCTCTCAGTTGTAGTTTCATTTCCTTACCCCTCCAATAAGACCATTATCCATGAGAAACGAACGAAAACAGCGAAATTGATGAAAATCCATTTCTGTGGTCCCCTGGGAGCGTGTAGGGCATTGAATCAGCGGCACCTTTCGGGTGTCGTTGGCCCTTTTTTGTTGCATCCTCGGCCCGTACAGTGAGTACTGCGTCTCGAACGCGCCTCAAATGGCACAACGACCCTCCGAAATCCCTCCGCCGTCAATGCCCTACACCCTCCTAGCCC
>JAIOSJ010000314.1 GCA_021107705.1 Thermoanaerobaculales bacterium
GATCCTCGAGAGTGGACCAGGCACGAGAAATCTCCTCGGTCGAGACTGACGTGAGATCGAGAACCGGCCCCTGTTGGACGAGTACCGGCCGTTCGAGAACTACGGCCAGAGCCGCAAGGGCTTCCAAAGCCCCTCGATCACCGACGAGGCGCCTCCAGAGCCAGGGTCGGCGAAGAGAGACTCGAAGTGTCTGACCGCCACCATTCATCTCGGCCGCGACACATGGATCAGCGCACCACAACGGACGTTGTGTCGCGGCTTGGGCCGCCGCTAGAGCCGCCGAGGCAGCGGCCGTTGAAGGCGGAAGGCGCAGAGCGCCTCCTACGGACAAACGCACCGCCAATCCCAGGGCCGCCGCGTCTTCCGCTTCCGCCACGAAGATCGAGCGCCGTCGCTGCTCCAGGTTCAGACCGGCGAGAGTGTGTCGCCACCGACCATCCACATCTTGGACAATCATGGCGCGACCCTCTGGCGCGCCGGCGCCGTGAGCCTGGGCGAAGACCCGTTCGAGAGGGCCCTGGATTTTCGCAGACGGCACGGCGCCGAGAATCTTCATGCACTGGGCCGAATTTCGAATGTTGCAGGGACCAACCCGGCGGGAGGAAGATCATCGACGATGACCTCGTCGACTTCGCCCCAAGACGGTCCACCTGCGACCCTTCTACCGAAGTCCTCGAGAAGGGTCTGATCCCCAAAGACCAGGATCTCCACACTGCCGTCGTGGCGGTTCCGTACCCAACCCTTCGCACCGAGTTCGACTGCGGTTCTCCATACAAAGTGGCGAAAACCGACGCCTTGCACCCGTCCCAAAACAAGAATCCTTTGCGCTTTCAGAAGATCACGCCCCAGTTTCTCGAGCCGCTCTGCTCCCCATACGGTGAACAAACCAGAATCCACCCACGAGGAGTACAACGAAAGCAAGGGAAATCCAGTTGAAATAAGCGAAGAGAAAAACCCTGATGTCCGCCCCAAAGAAGAACAGGAGAACACCCTCGGCCATGAAGCGCAAACTCCGTGAAACGAGGGACGCCAATATGAAAATCTTGAAATGGACCTTGAAGGCGCCGGCGCCTATTGTGAACACCTTGTAGGGAATTGGGCTCAGGCCGGCGATGCCGGTCGCCCACGCGTTGTATTTTTCATACATCCGCTCAACCGCATGGATTTTGTTCTCGTTGAAGAAACGATACAGAATTGGGCGTCCGCCCCAAAGTCCAATGCCGTAGCCCGCCGCCCCACCGAGAACGCTTCCTACACTGCAGATCAGACCGTACATCAGAGCCCGCTCGGGTGATGCGACGCCCATGGCGATGAGGAGAATATCTGGTGGCAATGGAAAGAAGGAACTTTCGGCGAAGGCAAGGATGAACAACCACAGTCCGGGATGAGGGGACGCCGCAAGACCCTCCATCCAACCGAACAGTCCGTCTTTGATCTGGTGTAAAAAGTTCATTCCTCTTCTTCCCAGCCGTGACGACCAACGAGAGGAACGAACAACGCATTACCAATCTCACGAGTAATCACTCGTTGTCCGCGCCTGATGACGACTTGAAGTACTTGGTGGTCGCGAGGTCCCACCGGCACGACCAGTCGACCTCCCTCCGTAAGCTGTTCGACCAGGAGCTCCGGCACTCTTGGGGCGCCCGCGGTCACCACGATGGCGGCATAGGGGCCTTGTGATCGCCAACCCAACGTGCCGTCCATGACCTTGATGCTCACATTCTCGAAACCAAGGGCGTCAAGCCGCTGTTTTGCCATTCGCGCCAATTTCGGCAAGCGTTCGACTGTAAACACGAAGCGCGCCAGCCGAGCCAGAATAGCCGCCTGGTAGCCGGATCCCGTACCGACCTCCAGAACACGGTCGTCCGGACCAACCTGGGCGGCGGCGGTCATTGCAGCCACCACCCGAGTCTGCGAAATCGTCTGGCCTTCGCCGATATTCAGAGAGGCGTCAAGCGCATAAGCCTGCGATCGAAAGGCTTCGGCGACGAAGAGATGACGAGGGACCTCCTCCATCGCCGCAAGGACCCGTTCGTCGCGGATACCTCCCTTTCGAAGTGCTTCCACCATCTGCAGGCGACGGCTTTCCCAGCCATCAGACACTTGGATGTTCCCTGACCCACTGCGGTGGATCCTGAGCCAATTCGCCGAGGACTTCAGATGCCGTCATGTCGAGGTGGAGCGGGGTGACCGAGATCCAGTCGTTTCCGACCTCGTTGAAATCGGTGCCTTGAATGGGTTCCCAGACCGGCTCCCCTCCCCCGATCCAGAAGATCTTCTTCCCGCGCGGGTCGCGTTGCTCGAGAACCCCTTCGGTGTAACGGCGAACACCAAGTGTCGTGAGGCGAAGCCCCTTCGGATGCGCCAGAGGAACGTTGACATTCAAGAGAGTATTTGCCGGAAGCCCATGCCGTAGGACCCACTCTGCCAACTCCCGGCTCACCTCAGCAGCAGCATCCCATGACATGCCGTTGCCGACGGCCTGTGAAACGGCAATTGCCGGCACACCGAGAATGACACCCTCAAATGCCGCCGAAACGGTTCCGGAGTAATGAACATCGACGCCCATGTTGGATCCGCGATTGATGCCCGACACGACCAGATTCGGCGGACAGTCTTTCATCAGACTGGAAATGGCGAGAGTCACACAATCGGTGGGAGTACCGTCGACGACAAACAACCTGGGTCCCTTGGAACGAATCCGCAAGGGTCTTTCCAGAGTCAAGGCATGGGAAACCGCCGATTGTTCCCCGTCCGGAGCCACCATCCAGACCTCGCCCACTCCGGAGAGTGCCTCCATGAGTGCCGCAATTCCTTCTGCGGTATATCCATCGTCGTTCGTCACGAGAATCCGTGGGCTCTGCACCATGAGGCGGATTATCCCAGTGCCTCGCCGTTGGTACAAGCTCATCGAAGGAGTTCCTCCGCTTTCTCATGAAGGAAACAGGCAAAAAGAGAATCCCCTCTCCTCTTTGACCCATGTGAAATGATTCCCGATCTAGAGATCGCCGTTGAGAATCGCTCGTCTTCGGTCTAGAATACGAGCGATCGGCACTCGGTGCGGATCGATATTTAGGGGGTGTTTATGTCGAGAGAGATTCTTCTGGGCGATGAAGCCGTAGGGCTGGGCGCCATCCACGCCGGAATCAGCGGTGTTTATGCCTACCCGGGCACTCCGTCAACAGAGATTTTTGAGTTCGTCGAGCGGAAGGCAAAAAAGAAAAACGATATTCACGCCTTCTGGTCGACAAACGAAAAGGTGGCTTATGAGGAGGCCCTGGGCATGTCGTGGGCCGGCAAAAGGGCACTGATAGTCATGAAGCACGTTGGGTTGAATGTCGCCGCCGACGCCTTCATGAATTCGGCTCTGACCGGCACCAACGGTGGAATGGTACTGGCCGTAGCCGACGATCCCGGGATGCATTCCAGTCAGAATGAGCAGGACAGCCGCTACTTCGCTCAATTCGCTCTGATTCCCTGCTTCGAACCGAAGAACCAGCAGGAAAGCTACGACGTGATGCATGAGGCATTCGAGCTCTCCGAAGAACTCGCTCTGCCGGTGATGGTCCGCCTCGTGACCCGTCTTGCCCACAGTCGAGCAGGCGTTGAGACCCGAGAACAACGCCCGCAGAACCTTCTTCGGCCTTCAAAGGAAATCAAAAAGTGGACCCTTCTGCCGAGCAATGCGAGGGTTCAGTACAGCCACCTCACCGACATACAGCCGACTCTGCTTCAGTTGGCCGAAGACAGCGTGCACAACGAACTCGAACTTCGCGGCAAACTGGGAGTCCTCACGTGCGGCATCGCCGAGAACTACCTCAGAGAGAATCTTGAAAAGGACCATGACTTCTCAATTCTCTCGATCCGGCAATATCCCATTCCCGCCGAAAAGGTCCGAAAATTCGTCGAACACGTCGATGAACTGCTCATTCTCGAAGACGGATATCCATTGATGGAGAACTCCGTCCGAGGTCTATTCGGGCTCGTCGGCGCCAAGGTCAGAGGCAGGATGACCGGCGAACTTCCACGCACGGGAGAGCTGACCCCCGACCTGGTCCGCGAAGCCCTCGGCCTTCCCAAACTCGAAACGGCTCATGACCTTTCGGGAGAAATCGCCCGTCGGCCCCCTGCCCTGTGCAAGGGTTGCCCACATACCGACAGTTTCCGTGCGCTCAACGAAGCCCTGAACATTTTTGACGACCCTCAGGTCTTTTCCGACATCGGTTGCTACACGCTGGCTGCCCTACCGCCCCTGGAAGCCGTTCACAGCTGTGTCGCGATGGGCGCCTCGATCGGGATGGCTGCCGGTGCGGCCCACGCGGGCTACTTGCCCGCCGTCGCAGCGATCGGCGACTCCACCTTTTCGCACGGCGGCATCACACCGATGCTCTCCGCCGTACAGCAGAACGTCAACCTCAACGTATTGATCCTCGACAACGACACCGTCGGCATGACAGGGACCCAACGTTCCATGTCGACCGGCGCCACCCTGGACAAGATCGTACACGGCACGGGAATTGATCCTGAGCACATCCGAATCATCGAGCCTCTGCCGAAGAACCACGAGGTTAACGTCAAGATCATGCGGGAGGAGTTGGCTTACGAGGGCACCAGCGTGATCATTGCCCGCCGCGCATGCATTGAAGCCATCAAAAGATAACCGCACCAGCCGGCGATTCGAAGGAGAAAAGAGATGGAAAAGAACATTATTCTAGCCGGCGTCGGCGGTCAGGGCATCCTGTCCATCGCCTACGTCATCGACAACGCTGCTCTTGACGCCGGATTCAACTTCAGACAGGCCGAAGTGCACGGAATGGCTCAACGCGGTGGAGCGGTTCAATCGAACCTGCGCTATTCCGACGGCGAGCTTCACTCCGACATCATTCCTCAGGGCCTCTGTGATCTGATCGTCGCCGTGGAACCCCTTGAGGTCATGAGGTATTGGCATTACCTCCGTCCGGACGGCTGGGTCGTCACCTCGGTGACTCCGTACGTCAATATTCCGGATTACCCTGAGATGGAGGGACTCCTCGCCGAACTCTCCACCCTCCCAAACATGGTGATGGTGGACACCGGACGGTTGGCAAAGGCGGCCGGAAATCTCCGCTCTCAGAACATGGTCATCGTCGGGGCCGCATCCAATCGTCTCAATTTTACTGAGGACCAACTTCTCAAGCACGTCGATGGCCTGTTTGCCCGGAAGGGTGAGAAGATCGTCGCCGTCAATCGGCGCGCCTTCAGCCTCGGACGTCAGACCGGCGCCTTCTACCGGGGTCTGGTCGATGGCGGAATGAGCGCCCTGAACGCCCTCAAGTTGTCGACCAAGTTGAATCCTGAAAGCCTCGCGGTCAAACACGCCCCAACCTGGGTCGAAGCTCTCGACGGTGACGAAGCAAAACTCACCGCGGTTCTTGAACACGACGGCGAGGTCAACGCAGACGCCGCCTCGGCTTTCGGCTAAACTGAAGAGACCAAGTTCATCTTTTTGCCGGGCTACTCCGCTCTTACCCACGGAGTTGTCGGCAACAAATGGAGGGCAAGAAAAGATGTCCCGTATTGACTTTGAGGCTATTGAGAACCTCCTATCGAAGGCACATCGGGACGGCCGATCCGGCCTGCTTGAACATGAGTGCTACACCATGCTCTCCGCGATCGGCGCCGAGGCCGCACCGGATTACCGTCTGATCCCGGCGGGCGCCCAGCCGACTCCGGGTGATCTCGAAGCCATTCCCGGGGAAAAAATCGTCCTCAAGGTTCTTTCCCCGGATATCACCCACAAGACGGAAGCCAAAGGGGTCAGGATCGTCGCCAAAGAAATGGGCGCCGTGGAAGCCGCCCATGAACTCATGCTGCACCAGGTCCCCTCGGCGTATGCCGGTTTTCTGGGTGGACACATGGGTGAGATCCCGGAATCTCTGCGCGGCTTCTCGGGCAGTGGACTGGAAAAACGTCTCGAGAAACGACTGGTAGGTGTATTGCTCTGCCGCTTCATGACACCTGATGCCCAAGGGTTCGCCACCGAACTCTTCGTGGGCATCCGCCACACTCTCGAGTTCGGTCCGATCATTTCGGCGGGCTTCGGGGGCGTCGAGATGGAGACCCTTGCACGTGAGACACGAAAAGGCGCCGCAGTGGCCATCGCACCAACCGGTTTGGTCAACGGCGCCGAATTCCTCGAGCTGTTCAAACGCACCCTCAGTTATCAACGCCTTTCAGGAACGATGCGCGGCGCCCGGAAGCTCGTGAGCGATGCCATCCTCGAAGAGTGTTTCACCGCATTCATCGAGGTCGCCAATCACTTCTCAGAGAACAATTCCGAGGCCCGTTTTCACATCGAAGAATTTGAAGTGAACCCCTTCTCCGTCGTCGGTGCGCATCTGGCGCCCCTTGACGGAATATGTTCCTTCACCCTTGCGACTCCGCCTGCTGAGCCGCGGCCCCTGCATAAGATAGGCAACCTCCTCGAACCTTCCTCAGCAGCGATCATCGGGGTTTCGGCCAAGGGCATGAACATGGGCCGAATCATCCTCAAAAATATCCTCGGCGGCGGATTCGACCCCCATCGCGCCTATATCGTCCGGCCGGGAATGGACGAACTGGACGGCGTCTCTTGTGTGCCGAGCATCGCCGACCTTCCGGAGAAGGTCGATCTCTTTGTCGTGGCCGTAGGCGCCCATCAAGTTCCCGAAGTGCTCGAAGACCTTCTGGATCACGACAAGGCGGAGGCCGTGATCCTGATTCCGGGGGGCCTGGGCGAGAAAGAGGGAAGCCAGGACCTCGCCCACCGCCTCCAGGAGAGAATCCGAACGGCCCATCGGGAACCCCACGGCGGTTCGGTGTTCATCGGTGGAAACTCCCTCGGGATCATTTCGCACGCCGGGCGTTACGACACCATGTTTATCCCCGAAAACAAGCTCCCCAAGTCCCGCGGAGACCACCGACGAAAGACCTGTTTCATCTCGCAGTCTGGGGCCTACATCATCGCGAATCTGAGCCGGATGCCGTGGTTTGACCCGGAATTCGCCCTCTCAATCGGCAATCAAATCGATCTCACGGCTTCAGACCTCCTCTCCTACATCAAGGACGACCCGCGAATCGAAGTCTTCGGCATCTACATGGAGGGTTTCCGGCCCGCTGACGGTTTGGCCTTCGCCCGGGCCGTTCAGGAAACAGTGACCCTCGGCAAGGACGTCGTGTTCTACAAGGCGGGTCGAACCTCCGAAGGCCGATCGGCCACGGCGGGCCACACGGCTTCAGTCGCAGGCGATTACGCCGTCTGCGAAGCAGCCCTCGAAGAGGCCGGCGCTTGGGTCGCATCTGATTTCAACGAGTTTTCGGACCTCCTCCGGCTGTGTACGAATCTCCGAGGGAAGGAGATTGCGGGGAACAACATCGCCGCGGTCTCGAATGCGGGGTTTGAGGCGGTTGGGATGGCGGACTCGATTAAGGTCGGCCGCTATGGACTTCAATTGAACTCTTTTGACGAAACCATCTCTCGAGCGCTCTCCAATATTCTCGAGGAGTTCAAGCTCGACGGGCTGGTCGATGTCAAGAATCCGTTTGACATCACACCGATGGCCAATGACGAAGCTTTCGTCAGACTTGTCTCCACCATCCTCGAGGATCCAAATGTCGATGCGGCGGTCATCGGCATCGTCCCCTTGACACCGGCCCTCCAGACTCTGCCCGAGAGCGAAGACCATCGCGAAAACGTGCTCGATCCGCGTTCTTTGTGTCAATTGTTACCGCAGGTCGCCGCCAAGAGTCACAAACCAGTCGTCGTGGTCGTCGACTCGGGAGAGATCTTCGATCCGATGGTAGCGACAATCGAAAATGGAGGCCTTCCGGTCTTTCGTTCAGCCGACCGCGCCATGAAGGCACTGTGCAGATGGGTCGAGGTCAAGGGACGAAAGAAATCATGAAGACCATCGAACAGTCCCAATCTCCCTGATCCGCTACAATCCTGCGCCGGGAGGAACAATGGAAGAAATCCGTCTCCACTTCTACAACACGATGACACGCCGGTTGGAGGCGTTTGAGAGCCTTGAGGACGGGCATGCACGGTTCTACACCTGCGGCCCAACCGTCTACAACTTCTCCCACATCGGGAATCTGAGGACCTTCCTCTTCGAGGATATCCTTCGACGCACGCTGAAGCTCTTCGGCTGGAAGGTCACCCAGGTGATGAACCTGACGGACGTCGACGACAAGACCATTCGCGGCGCCAACGAAGAAGGAGTTTCTCTCCGCCAATTCACAGACCGTTTCATCCAGGCATTCTTTGAGGATCTGGACACGCTGCGGATAGAGAGAGCGGAACACTATCCACGGGCGACGGACTATATTCCGCAGATGGCTGACCTGGTCAAGAAACTCGAAGCC
>JAIOSJ010000309.1 GCA_021107705.1 Thermoanaerobaculales bacterium
CGCGGTCTGTGGGACGACGCGTTGGTGATCGTTACCTCCGATCATGGGGAGGAATTTCGCGAACACGGCGAGTTTATGCACTCGCAACCATACGTCGAAAATCTCGCAGTCCCCCTTATGGTCAAGACGCATGGAGGGCGGAACCACCACCGGCCCTCCGAGGTGGTCGAGATGGTCGATCTGATGCCCAGCATCCTCGAACTCGCCGGAATTGAACCGCCACCGCTGATGCAGGGTCGAAGCGTCGTGCCTTTGCTTCGAGGCAAGAGTCGAGAAGCTAGTGTGGCACTCGGGCGAGACAAGAAGATCCTGGACCGCTTTACAATCAGGACGCAGCGCTACACACTTGTTCACCGGTTTGCGGATGGCCGGTCGGAGTTTTACGATCGCGCTGAAGACCCGACAGAATTGGTCGATATCGCGGCAACTTCACCCGATCTGGTCGCTGAACTCAAAGAGGAACTCAAACGCCTCGTCGCAGTCAACGCGGCCCTTGCGAAGACAATCCTGGCCGGTGAGGTTGATGGTCAGCACGTGCTCAGCCCCCAAGAGCAGCAACAGCTGCGTGCGATCGGATATGTCGAATGAAGGAGACGATGAGCCCCATCAAAGCCCCCAAAGCTCTGCCTCTCCCGCACTCCAGTAAGCCCCACCATCTTCCGGCAACCGGCCTTTGCCTGTTGCTTCTTGCTGTTGGATGTACCCCGAGCCGACCTCTTCCATCGCATCCTCATCCGATCATCATTGTCGATATTGACACCCTCAGGGCCGGTCACCTGGGGTGTTATGGCTACCACCGGAACACCAGCCCGAATATCGACGCGTTCGCAGATGAGGCGGTCCTGTTTGAATGGGCCTTCAGCCAGGCGCCGAACACCCCACCCTCGCAGGCGTCGATCCTCACCGGTCTTTACCCGGGAACTCACGGCATGGTGTTCGACGAGGACAGGGTGGCTAATTCAGCGGTGACCCTCGCGGAGGCTCTGCGTGACGGCGGGTTCGAGACCGCGGGATTCCACGACGGCGGGTACCTCAGCAATACTTTCAACATGGGGCAAGGGTTTGCCCTTTACGACGACAACAAGGGCGGAGGTCTCAATAGAATCGGTCCGAAGGTCTTCGCTTGGCTCGAGCAGAACCACGAAAAAGATTTCTTGCTGTTTGTTCACACCTACGACACGCACACGCCTTATGCACCCGGACCACCGTACGACGAAGAGTTCCTCGAAGGTGTTCCGGCGCCTTCACCCGGGTTCGAGCCGACCTCGGAGGTAATGAATAGCATTCGGCTCTCGAAGTACACCGAGGACCCGAAGCAGCTCCCGGCGAACGATATCGAGTACGCGAAGGCCATGTACGACGGAGATATCCTGCGCGTCGATACCTGGTTTGGCACATTCATGGAACAGGTACGCGAGCTTGGCCTCGACCAGCGCGCGACGATCGTCGTGATCTCCGACCATGGCGAAGAGTTTCAAGAGCACGGATCGGTGCTTCATGAGAAGCTCTATGCGACGGTGACCCATGTTCCCATGATCATCCGATTGCCCAACGCCGCTCAAACGAGACGCGTATCGACGGTAGTCGAGACGATCGATTTGATGCCCACGCTGCTCGAGATCACCGCCACATCGATTCCACCTCAGGTTCAAGGCAACAGCCTGGCGCCATTGCTGCTCGGCCACCAACCCGACACGCCGGGAATAGCGTTTGGCGAGTCGCCCTTTTTTGGCGGTCGACGGCACGTCACGATTGGTGACTTGAGGTTGCTTCTCACCACCTCGAACAAGCGGACCGAGCTATATCGGTACCAAGAGGATCGCATGGAGCAGGAGGATATCTCGAAGCTCTGCCAGAACGAGGTCGAAGCGCTGGTTGCTCACATTGAGGATTGGGAAAACACCGTCAGAGTACCTCTCCCGAAGGATGATGAGCCTGCTCAGGAGCTGGACGAAATGACCCTGCAACAGCTTCGCGAGCTGGGATACATCCAGTAATCCTCCGAACAGTAGCGTGGTCCGTTGTGGACCCGGCCGGCTTTGTTGCTATCAAAGGGAAAGCAACACCACAGCACACAGCCACCTACGAAGCCTGAAACCCGGTCCCTTCATGCTACAACGTCCAGAGCTACTCGTCGTTTCTCCAAAAATTCTCAAGCGGATCCGTTCTCTGGGTAACCGACGCTCCAGTTCCCCGAGCCCTCTCCAGGTCCGATAATCGACCTGTGATCGTTGATACTCTTCCAGAGGCATCAAAAGGAGATCAGTTCAACATCGTCGCCTCGTCTACAAGATTTCCGGTTGTGGTCTTTCTTGCCGCCTCCGCCACTCCTTTGACCGCAAACGAGATGAAGGCTTCACGGTAGAGTTTCCAAAGGGTCTCAAGCAGGTCCTGCTGAGCTTCGCCAGATGATTCACCGATTTGATTTTCGATTTCCTTGACTCTTTTTACCGTTCCGGGCAGATCAGGCTCCATAGCTCGCCATTTATCGACCGCATCCTTGTGACAATAGTGTTGGACCCTGGGATCAGGGTGCAGGTTCCGAAAAACATTTAGGGACCGCCCGTCCTTTGCCGCTCGATCGCAGAAGTCATCGAATGTGACCGGGCGGTTCATGTAGCTCACGGCATCCGGCCAGTACCTGACCTTCAGACCATGCTGGGCAAGGCGGAAACCAAGTTCCACGTCTTCAACCCGCTTCATTTTCTGGCTAAAAACTCCATTGTGGGTCAGAAACCTGCGTTTACACGAGATGCGGCCGGTCCAGAAATAGCTGAAGTCAAGCTCCTGCTCTCGTTCGAGGTTGGGGTATGAGAAAAGGAACTGCCCAATGTTGACCAAATAATCCATTACCGGTGTGACGGTGAAACGTGGGTGCCATGTTGTGAAGCCGAGAATCGCAACGGTTTCCGAGTCGTATTTCCGGTGGCCCTTGAGGTGCTCCTCCAACATCTTTGCGTCGGCGACGTCATCGTCGTCGAAGAAGAAAATGATCGGGGCATCGGAAACAAAGATTCCGAGGTTCTTAGCAACGGAACTGCCTGAGTTCACTTGTCTAAAGTATCGAAGCCCGAGCCTCTCCTGTCGGGTCTTGCAGACTTCACCGGTGGAATCTGAGGAACCGTCGTCGATAACAACGACCTCGAATCGGTCAGATGACAAAGACTGATTCTCCAGGCTCTCAAGGGCAAGATCAAGAAGGTCGGCGCGGTTAAAAGTAGGGATGATGACACTGATATGAGGCATGGCTTTCACGATCCGGCTCCAAAAAGCGGCACTATCTTGACGACCTTGTAACATTCCTCTGAGGGACGGTGCCGTACCTTCGAGAGAAGCTCGGTTCTCCCAGCATCTGCCTCGTTCCAATCGTAGTTGGCCACCGGTTTCCGAATCGAATGATCCACCGGGACGTTGTCGATGATTCCCATGGCCAGTTCTCGTTCCGACACCGCCAATGACCAGACGTTCTCCAAGCCCCAGCCCATATGGGAAGTAAGGTCGAAGGGAAACACCTGGTCAAAAATCGCCCGCCGATCAAAGCTAATGACTGGCCCTTGCTCAACGAAGAGGGTTTCCCTCGCAAGCAAGCCAGGGTATTGCTCCACCAGAGGGATATCAATGTAGGACGTTGAGGTGCGCGCAGGTTGCGCGATAACGAACCCCAGACGCGACTGGAGAGCGAAGAACTCGTCCACGAAGCGCTCGGGGAGCACAACATCGTCGTCACACACCATGACGTAGTCGTAGTGATCAAGATCCTGTTGGGCGAGAACCTCGTTAAGAATAACAAACTTCGGTGTCGGGTCGTCGTAGCGCCCTACCGTAACATCTGCCACCATCTCAGTTGGTGGGTCACCCTGCAACGCAATCCACCGTTGACTTACCTGGTGACGTTGGGATCCCGAGAGCACACGCACGATGTCATCGACGTTGTTCTGTTGGGCAGCGAGGTAGATCCCGACAACAAGGATCTTCTTGTTTCCGACCTTCGGGGCATCTCTTGCGGCAAGGGTTTCGGTCACCGACGG
>JAIOSJ010000366.1 GCA_021107705.1 Thermoanaerobaculales bacterium
AGCTTTTTCGGAAATTGGGCGACGCAGTCGTAGTTCGACTCCGTCGAGGAGAACAATTTGCGAAAAGCATGACAGATGGCTGCCATGCGCAGTCCGCAGCAGAAACCTGGTGAGAAATGCGGGTTAGGTAGGATAGAACCATGCTTGATGCATTTCTTGCCGTCTTTACGTTGATTCTTGCCGTCACCGTGCGAGCCGCCCACCTGGTTAAGATCCGCTCCCTCACCTTGCCTTTGGTTCTCACCTCCCTGGCGGCGATCGCCCACCTTCTGACTACCACCCTGCCGATTGACCAGCAATGGGAGCAGTGGACCACCGTGGTGCTCGTCCTCACGGCCGGATTCCTGGTCGCCAGGGCCATCCTGCTTCTGGTCTTCGAGTGGGTCCTCGGTAGACGCATGGGGGTTGTCGTCCCTCGGCTGGTACAAGACGTCGCTGCCCTCATTTTCTATGTCACCCTCGCAGCCGTTCTTCTGCGCAATCTCGGCGTTGAAATCACCGGTCTGATCGCCACCTCAGCCGTGATCACCGTGGTCATTGGTCTCGCCCTGCAACAGACCCTCGGCAACCTCTTTGCCGGCATGGTCCTGGCGTGGGAGCAGAGACTTCCGACCGGCGCCTGGATCGAACTCGAGAATCAGATCGGCCACATTCAGGAGACAGGATGGAGGTCCCTCGTCGTGCGCACCCGTCTAGGGAAGCGCATCCTGGTACCCAACTCAGACGTTGCCGCCGCCCGCATCTCCTTGCTCGGCCAAGGAGAATTCCCGGTTGCCGTCCCCGTGCGGCTCGGTGTCGCCTACGGCGTTCCACCGGATGCCGCCAAGGTGGTCTTCCAAAAGGTCGCCGTAGACACTTCGCATGTTCTTGCCGATCCCAGACCGCAGATTCTGACGGCCGAGTTCGCCGACAGCGCCGTCGTCTACGAATGCCGCCTGTGGACCGAAAAGCCATGGCTCCGCGATGACATCACCGATGACTTTCTGACCCAGGCTCACGCCGCCCTCAACCGGGCGGGGATGGAGATTCCATTCCCTCAGCGGACCCTACATCGAGCCGTTCGACGGGAGGCGTCGGATTCGCTCGAACGCCGTACACTCGCCCTTGCCGCAGGCCGATTGTTCGCTGACCTCTCGGACGAAGCTCTGGCGGCTTTGGCCTCCCACTCCCGTCTCCTTCGCTTCGCCCCGGGCGAAACCGTGGTCCGTGAAGGCGAAGCGTCTTCGGCTCTCTTCCTCGTGGTCTCGGGCGCCGCTTCAGTTCACCGTGACAGACATGAGATCAGCAAGATCTTCGCAGGAGAGGTCTTCGGTGAGATGGCATTCCTCACCGGCAGCCCGCGAACCGCGACCGTAAGCGCGGGAACCAAATTTCTCGAGGTCGTTCAGATCGATACCGCCGCCCTGCGAAATCTGCTCGCCAATCACCCCGAAATGGCCGACAAACTCGCACAGCGAATGGCGGAACGCCGTGTGGACGGTGAGACCGCACGCGACGAGACCGGCGCGATTTTCCGGTCCGCCGGACTCGTCGCGCAACTCCGTCATCACCTCCTGCGGTTGGTCGGCGGCGCGCCACGGTGATGAGCCACCAACTTCGTCTCTATGCCCATCGCGGGGCCTCTCTTCGCTGCCCGGAGAATAGCCTCGAAGCCTTCCGCCAAGGCTTGAAGGAAGGCGCAAACGCCCTCGAAATGGATGTCCACGCGACCGCCGACGGCCACTTTGTCGTAACCCACGATCCTGACGGCGAACGTCTCATGGCAGATCGGCGACGGATTCGCGATCTCCCTCTGGCCGAAGTGAAAAGATGGCGTCACTGCGGCGCCGATACCTCGATCCCAACCCTAGAAGAAGTTCTTGAAAACTTCGACGGTGTGCCGATGAGCATCGACCTCAAACCCGACGACCCCGATCTGGTGCCGCCTTTCCTGGAGTGCCTGACCCGATCCGGAGGTGAAAGCACTGTCACGATAGCGAGTTTTCACCACCGTGTATTGAAACGGGTTCACCTCATGGGTTGGAAAGGTCGCACGGCCTTGAGCCGATTGGAGATCGCCGCCCTTCGTTTTGCTCCTCTTTCGGTCGCTCGACGGCTCGTACGAGGGCACTCCGCCCAGATTCCCACAACGGCCGGACCGGTACGTCTTGACCGGTCAACCTTTCTGAAACGCTGCCGTCGGCTTGATCTGCGGATCGACTATTGGGTCGTCAATGACCCGTTTGAGGCCCGCGCCCTTCTGCAACAGGGCGCCACCGGACTCATGACCGACGATCCGGCTTTGATTGCGCCGGTAATGCGGGAATTCACCAATGAAGGCAATGAGGCGGTGGGGAAACCGGGGGCGGGGGGACGATCCAAGTGACGAGATCATCCAAGAAAAGAAGTGGTTGCGGGTGCTGTGGCTGCCCAGGCTGCCTCCTCCTGCTTGCCCTGATCATCTGGGCCGGCGTGGCCCTTTGGCAGAGTTTCAAGCCCCTACCCGAAGGGCTCCGGATGTCCGGAGAACCCATTCCGGTCGCAGCCGAAAAGATCAGATTTCTGGCCGACACCACGGCGGTTGACCACGAGGGTCGATCTGTTGTCCGACAGGAGATCTTCGACCGGATGCTCGGGCGCATCGACAACGCCCGCGAAATGGTGTTGGTAGATAATTTCTTGTTCAATTCCGCTGGAGGGCACGGCTCTGAGATGCCACGCCAACTCTGCGGCGAACTCACCGACGCTCTGGTTGCGGCCAAAGGGCGGAGACCGGACATGCCGGTCCTTGTGATCACCGACCCGATCAACGAGATCTATGGCGGTACGTCTCGATCCCACTTCAAGCGGCTGCGGTCCGCCGGAGTTCAGCTCGTCTTCACCGACCTCACCAGGCTGCGGGATTCGAATGCTCTGTATTCCTCATGGTGGCGATTGGGACCACGGTGGCTGGGCAACAAAACCTCCGGCGGGTCCTTCCCCAGCCCCTTCGACCCCGCAGGCGATAACGTGACCCTGCGCTCCTGGATGGCGCTCCTGAACTTCAAGGCCAATCACCGTAAGATCCTACTCACCGATGACGGAAATGGCGCCTGGGGCTTTGTCATCGGTTCGCTCAACGCCCATGACGGTAGCTCGGCCCACTCCAACCTCGCCCTGGAAATCGACTCAACGGCCCTGGCAGGACAAATCTGGGAGGCAGAAACGGCCGTTCTTCGCCTCTCCGGGGTCACGCCGCCCGAGAGGCGGCCCATCGATGATGGGGTGGCGGTGACCGAGGGCGCTTTTCGCGCCCAGGTCCTTACTGAGGGCGCCATTCGGGACCAACTGATCGAGGCGTTGGCCGCCGCCGGCAAGGACACCAAGGTCGATGTGGCGGTCTTCTACCTCTCTCACCGAGCCGTGATCGCCGCCCTGGTGTCCGCCGCCAAACGAGGTGCCGACCTTCGAGTCATACTGGACCCGTCCAAGGATGCGTTTGGACGGACCAAGAACGGTATTCCCAACCGCCAAGCCGCCCAGGATCTGATCCGGAAAAGCGACGGTCGGATCAGGGTGCGCTGGTACGACACCCACGGCGAACAATTTCATCCAAAGATGATGGTCGTTCGCAGACCTCAGGAATTTACCGTAATACTCGGTTCCGCCAACTTCACCCGGAGAAACCTGGATGATCTGAACCTGGAGGCCGACCTGCGCGTCGACGGCCCCCTCGGCAGCCCGCTCGACCGTGACCTGGCCGCATGGTTCGACCGACTGTGGACCAACGACGGTTTCCATTTCACCGTGCCGTACGAGACCTATGAGGACGGCTCGAAGCTGCGCCGGATCACCGCCAGAATTCAGGAGCGAACCGGGCTCTGCACCTTCTAACCCTTGGGAACCGGCTATGATCACTTCATGGTTAGCTCGCATATCTCACCGGGTTTCGTCGCGAGGGCGGTGAGGCGCCGTGCCCAGTGGTGTTTTCGACCCGAGGGGCGCGGAGTCGTACTCAACAGTACATCGAGCACGCTGAGACGAGAAAACGTCGCTTGGTGCGGTGTATCGCCGACCGCAGCAGAAAGCTGGTGAGATATGCGGGTTAAACCTGATCGCCGTGGATCGCCGCCGCCCTCAGATGCCGACGCCGGCATCTGGCAGGGCGAGAGCGTGGCTCGGGTCGCTCGCTCACCGGATGGTTTCATCGTGCTTGTCGGTCGGACCGCTCGCGACAACGACGTTCTCAGTTTGAAGCTTGCCTCACCCAGGGACTTCTGGTTTCACACCGCCGGCGAGTCTGGATCCCACGTCGTCGTCCGCAATCCGGACAACCTCGAGCGACTTCCGCGGGAAACTCGTCGTTTCGCGGCCGGCCTTGCCGCCGGTTACTCCAAGGCCCGGCGCGGAGGCAAGGTCGCGGTGCACGAAGCCCGGGCGCGGGATGTCTCGAAACCACGGGGCCTGGCGCCCGGCAAAGTCGTTCTGAGCCGCTACGCCACCCTCCGAGTCGAGCCATTGAGACTCGAAGAGGACAGTTTTTAACGCAAAGGCGCAGAAATTTTTCTTTTGGCGGCATCAGGCACCCGCCGGCACCCTTCGGGTGGGTCGTCAGGTCGGCGAACAGCTCGGAATGCAAACGTTCCTCCCTGCTCACCTACGATGGTGACAGGATGACCTTTGACGCGGCGCCGACTTCGTCGCGGACGAGCCGCGGGACCAGATAGCCCGGGAGGCGGGCCGAGACCTCGGCCATTAGTGATCGAGCTCCATCCTCCGCCACCTCGAAGTGAGCGGCCCCCGCCACGCGATCCATGAGGTGGAGGTAATAGGGCAAAACGCCGGCGTCAAAGAGCCCTTCTGAAAGATCCACCTGGTTCTCGACCGTATCGTTAATACCGGCCAGAAGCACGGCCTGATTGAGGAGCGTCACCCCCGCCTCTCTCAGGGCTTGACACGCCGTGCGGACATCACGATCCAACTCCTGTGCATGATTCGTTTGGAGAACCACAACGACGGGAAGACGCCGCCTGCCGAGAATATCCAGCAACCCACTGTCCACCCTCTCCGGCAATACCACCGGCATACGAGTGTGAACACGAAGCCGGCGCACGTGGGAGATGTTCTCAAATCCACGGAAGAGTTCGTCGAGGGACTCATCCGAAAGACTCAGGGGATCCCCACCACTCAGAATCACCTCGGAAATCGAAGGGTCCTGGGCTACCTTCTCAAGGGCCGCGCCCGCACCCTGCACTGAGTTTTCGCCATACGCAAAATGCCGGCGAAAACAGTAGCGGCAATGGACGGCGCAGATCCCCGTAATGACGATCAGAGCCCGACCGCGATACTTGTGGAGCACTCCACCACCGGATACGAATTCGCTCTCACCTACCGGATCCGGAACAAACCCAGGTGCCTGTCGATCCTCCTCAACCGAGGGCAGAACCTGAAGCAGCAACGGGTCGGCGGGATCTCCATAGCCCATGCGCCGAACGAAGGCCCGTGGTACCCTCAGCTCGAAAAGGCGGGCTGCATTTCCCGCACCCGAACCCAGCCCGACGACATCTCGGCT
This sequence comes from Thermoanaerobaculales bacterium, assembly GCA_021107705.1. Taxonomy (GTDB): domain Bacteria; phylum Acidobacteriota; class Thermoanaerobaculia; order Thermoanaerobaculales; family Sulfomarinibacteraceae; genus JAIOSJ01. The sequence continues at coordinate 5,531 of JAIOSJ010000366.1, forward strand.
CAGTCCCACCTCAGCGAGAAGTTCATCCACGTTGGAGATCGAGGCGGCGAGATGTTTCCGCCACGATCCGCGGGGCCAGGGTGTGAGGCTTCCGGTCATGCCTGAGAGTCTGGCAGTTCGAGTATGATGAAATCAACCGAGGAGTAGAAAATGCCTTCATATAATCTCAACCAGGTCAAAGTCGGGCTCAAAATCCAAATGGATGGCGATCCATGCGTCATCGTCTTTGCCGATTTCGTAAAGCCCGGCAAGGGCCAGGCCTTCACGCGAATCAAGTTCAAGAATTACCGCACCACCAGAGTCAACGAAATCACGATGAAAGCATCGGATACGGTCGAGGGCGCCAATATCGTCGAGACCGAAATGCAGTACCTCTATAACGACGGCTCGGATTGGACCTTCATGGACATGGACACCTTCGATCAGATTTCTGCTTCGAAGGCGGTCCTCGGCGAGACCACTCTGTGGCTCATTGAAGAGGACATGTGTCTTGTGACCCTTTTCGACGGCAATCCAATCGTGGTCACGCCGCCGAATTTCGTCGTTCTGGAGATCGTAGAAACCGATCCGGGGATGAAAGGAGACACCTCTGGAGGCGGCAATAAACCGGCCACTTTGGATACGGGCGCCGTGGTTCGCGTACCACTCTTCGTTCAGATCGGCGAGAAGGTCAAGGTGGACACCCGAACCGGGGAATACGTTTCCCGGGCGTGAGGAGAGACTGCTGCCCAATTCGTCGAAGAGCCGGCGATTGAGAGGTCTCGGACATGCCTGAACAATCCTGGATTCCGTCAGCGCCATTGAACAATCTGCAGCGCCGTGCCGAGATTCTGGCGAAGATCCGCGCCTTTTTCAGCAGCCGAGGGGTGCTCGAGGTAGAGACTCCCCTCCTCTCTCGCCATACGGCGACCGATCTTCACCTCCACACACTGATCGCGAACGTCATGGTCCCGGGCACAGATGAGCCGGAAGAGTTCTTCCTCCAAACCTCGCCTGAGTTCGCGATGAAGCGTCTGCTCGCCTCCGGGTCGGGGCCGATTTTTCAGATCTGCAAAGCCTTCCGCGACGAAGAGTCCGGGCGAATACACAACCCGGAATTCACCATGCTGGAGTGGTACCGGCCCGGCTGGGACCATCATCGGCTGATGGATGAGATGGACGCCCTCTTGCAGGGAATCCTTGGCATCGGCCCAGCACGACGAGTGTCCTACGGAGATCTGTTCGTAGAGACCGTCGACGTCGATGCACACCGTGACGACGACGCCAAACTGCGACGCCGAGCCCTCGAATTGGGACTGGACGACATAAGAGACCTCGACCGGGAGGGTTGGCTCAGCTTGCTCATGACCCACCTGATCGAACGCTCCCTTGGCCGTGACAGGCCGACCTTCGTGTTCGACTACCCGGTCGACCAGGCGGCGCTGGCGAAAGTTCGCCCCGGCGACCCACCGGTGGCCGAGCGTTTCGAAGTCTATGTCGAGGGAGTGGAACTGGCCAACGGCTACCACGAATTGACCGACGCCGAAGAACAGCGACGGCGCTTCGAACACGATCTAAAGGCCCGCCGTGAACGCGGCCTGCCCCAGCCCGAAATCGATCATCGCCTCCTCGCCGCCCTCGAACATGGTCTGCCCGAGTGCGCCGGCGTTGCCCTCGGCGTGGATCGCCTGGTCATGTTGGCCGCCAAAGGCTCCACGATCGACGAGGTCATCGCTTTCCCGATAGATCGGGCGTAGCTCGCCGTCGGATCAAAGATCTTCACCACAGAGACTCAGAGAGCACAGAGAGACACAGAGGA
>JAIOSJ010000122.1 GCA_021107705.1 Thermoanaerobaculales bacterium
GCCCCGGGATCGGCATTGACCGACCACGCCAGGTGCGGGGCCTCATTTCGAATATGACTGATCACAACGCTTTCCCGGTTCCCGACCGCCAGCGCGTCGACCAGGAAGCAGCGAACCTCCGGGTCGTCAATAAACTGCGGGACGTCGCCAAACGAACCGCGGACAATCGGGTCATCCTCACCGTCCCAGGAGAAGATACAGATTCCCGAGCACTCCAGTTCCTCCGTCACTGCGGCCAGGGCCACGCTCAAGGGCTGCGGCGCCCCTCCTCCTATGGCAGCGGCAAATCGCCCGAGCAGCGCGACCCAGCTTGGCGGCTCATCGGTCTCTGGTCGATCCTCGGTAGTGGTATCGGGATGATCGACATCGTCAGTTCTTCGAGGCGTCTTTCGACGCTCCATTTCAATAGCGACCTCGACATCGTCGGGATCCACTTCCCGGATGATCACTTCAGCGGAACCAAACCGCAAGGAATCCCCACAGATAATCGTGGACCGTTCAACCCTGCGACCGTTGACGAAGGTGCCGTTCTTGCTCTTGAGATCTTCGAGCACGATTTCTTCTGAGCCGACGCTCAAACGGGCATGGTTTTTGGAAACGCCCCGCACGTCAAGGACAACATCGTTGTCGGCCGCGGCGCCGAGGGAGTGCTCGCCCTCACGAAGCACATAGCTGAAGACCTGATCTTCAACCTCGCCGACCAGTTGAAATACCGGCTTTGGTTTTGATGTACACCCTGTCGTCATCGGCGCCTCCCCAGACAATCGATTCAGGGAACGGTCTCAACCTCGCCGGCCGTATTGTTGCACGACCGCCCACCGGCACCGACAGCCATAGCAGATCTTGTGCCAGGAGGCTCTCTATCGGAGGATACGGTCGAATTACGACGCCTTGTCCAGGTATCAGGCGATCAGCATCTTGATCAAAATTGTCTGGGCACACCAAGTAGAAGTTCCCCTGTCGCTACTCCTTCTCCCCCGTCCACCGGTCTGCCCAATCCAAAACCACTTCATGCCATTGGATCGAGTTCATGGGTTTGAGGACCCAGTGGTTCTCGTCCGGGTAGTACAGCAAGCGTGAGGGCACATCCATCCGCTGCAGAGCGTTGAACATCGCCAGGCCCTGGGTGTCGACCACGCGATAGTCGAGGGCGCCGTGGATGACCAACTGCGGTGTTTTGAAATTTGCGACGTGGTTGACCGGTGAATGCTTGCGATAACCCTCGGGATTCTCCCACGGGGTCCCGCCGTGTTCCCACTCGGGAAACCACAGCTCCTCAGTGTCGAAATAGGCCATGTACTCGTCGAGATTGCCGTCATGACACACCAGAGCGGCGAAGCGATCGGTCTGACCCTGAATCCAGTTGACCATGAAGCCGCCGTAGCTCGCTCCGAGGGCGACCATGCGATCGGAGTCAATCCACTTATGGCGCCGAAGAACGTCGTCGAGACCCTTCATCAGATCCTCGTACGGCGCTCCGCCCCAATCTCCTCGAATGGCATCGGTGAAAGCCTGACCGTAGCCGGTGGAACCGTGGAAGTCGATCATCACCATGCCGTAGCCGTGGCCGGCGTAGATCTCAGGGTTCCAGCGGTAATGCCAGTGGTCGTCGAAGCTGCCCTGGGGGCCTCCGTGGATGAGGAACGCCAGTGGATATTTCTCTCCCGGCTGGAATCCGGCCGGCCGCATGAGGTAGCCGAAGACCTCATCACCGTGGGCGCCGATGAAAGAGAACTGTTCATACTCTCCGAATTGAATCTCCGCCAGACGGGTATCATTCACGTGTGTAATCTTGAGGCTCTCGCCACCCTCGGCAGGACGAACGTACAACTCGACCGGAGAAATAAGGGAGTCCTGGGCGAAGAGCAACCAGCCGTCGGCCAAGGGCTGAGGATTGCCGTTGGTGTGCCGGGTCAGAAGGGCCTGGACACCGCCGCTCGCAACATCCAATTCGAAGATCGAGTGATTCCCGATATTGTCCGCCGATGCGTAGAGCTTGGTCCCATCCGGGGACCACACCACACCGCGAGGCGAGCGGTCCCAGTTCTCGGTCAGGACGCGCCTCTTACCGGACGGCCAATCCATGAGAATGACCCGCGAGCGATCGGCTTCAAAATCCGGGCGCTCCATCGCGAGATATGCCAGGGTCTTGCCGTCTGGAGAAAAGGCCGGGCTATGGTCCCATGCCAGGTTTTCGGCGGTGATGCAACGAACCTGCGCCGACCCATCCGTGGGCACGGCCCAAAGGTCCCAGTTCGTGGACCACGCCTCCACCGAGCCCTGGACCACTTTGGCTGTGTAAATGAGCCACTCTCCATCCGGTGAGATGGCATAGTCACCGTCTCCACCCCAGGGAATCGTCGGACAGTCGGCATCGACACCTTCCATCAGATCCACAGCCTCGCCGGTCATTTTGCCCTTCTTAGACAAATCGACCCGGAAAACATGGTTTCGGCGACCGTCCTTCCAGGTGTCCCAGTGCCGGACCAGCAGCTGGTCGAAGATCATTCCCGTGGTCTTCTTCTCAGCAATCTCCTCGAGCTTCTCAACCGTGCAGGACACCCCTTCCCGACACTCGGGAAAGACCTTGAGGCCGAGATAAAGGCTCTTCCCCAACGGTCCAATGCGCAGGCTCTCTACGTCGAGCGGCAGATCCGTCACCTGACGCGCTTCACCCCCGGTCAGGAGCAGACGCCAGACCTGAACCGAGCCGGAGCGACTGGAGAGGAAGTAGAGGGTCTCGTCATCCGACCAACGCGGCGAAAAATCGGCCGCCTTGTGGGTCGTCAGCTGAACGACTCCCGAACCGTCAGTCTGTGCCATCCAGAGATCACTGTGACCACGATTGGCCTCGAGATCCATCGTCGTGAGTCCGAAAGCGACTCGACTGCCATCCGGTGACGGTTGAGGGTCACTGACCCGCTGCATCGCCACCAAATCGTGTACCGTGAAGGGATGAGTCGCCGCGGCTGCAAGAGATGCGGCTGCCAAACCCAGGGTTACAAGAATAACGACCCGTAAACAATTGTTCATGAAAACCTCCGACCCGAAATTCCGGGCGCGACAATGATAGCGGTTCCCATCCGGAAACTCAGATTGGGTAAGGCGCAGTTTTCGAGGTGAAAATCAGAGTAGAAACTTGGAGACCAAAAACCCGGGGGGAGCGGCCTCAGGAATGCAGGGTCCAGCCTCTGAGTTCGCCATCCTCAAGACCGCTGGAAAAGACCGAAGAACCATCATCCTCATCCGCACGACCTGAAATGGCCGCGGTGGGATCTTCAGTCCGAACATCCGGCACATCGCCACCTTCTTCGAAGGTCCCATTCTCAAAGTCGAAAGAACTGATGGCCACGACCTGATTCTCCAGGACCGACGAGGCTTCTTCCGACACCCGCCACAGAGAGGTCCCGGCCAACATTACTACGACGGCAGCTGCCGCCGCAAGCCAAACTCGACGCCGACGACGACGGGGCAGGACCACATCGGAAAAGACCTCAGCGACGGCACCATCGACCTTGTCGAAGGCCTCACCGGAGAACACCTCGGCCCAGAAATCGGCACAGTGGGGACATTCAGCGAGAATAACCTCAACCCGCTCGATATCAGCACCGACAAGTAACCCTCGGGCCAACCCGAGAACATCATCGCCGTGCTGTGGACAGTTCGGTCGCTTCATCAATCTCTCCACTCATCAGGACGGGGCAAGACGCCGGAAGTAACGCCAAACATCCCTCTTCACTCTTCCCACTTCA
>JAIOSJ010000415.1 GCA_021107705.1 Thermoanaerobaculales bacterium
CCTTGGTGAGCAGTGCCGTAGCCAGCGCCAGGACCAGGCCCGACACCAGCATCGCACGCCTCGGGCCATGTGATGTCGGAAGCCGAACCAGTGCCGCCATTGAGGCCGTCACGGCTGCCAGAAGCACCGCGTCGGTGGTCGCGGCCACGGCCTCGATAGCCACCAGCGGAGTTGTCGCCAGGATAACCATGGCAACGATTCCGATCCGCCTTGACCAGAGATGACGCCCGATCGAGTAGGTGAACAGGCAGGCCAGGGCCACTCCCAGTGGCGACCAGAAGCGAAGGGCCAACTCCGACTGACCGAGCAAGAATGTGGACAGAGCCATCAGCCAGTAGATCAGAATCGGTTTGACAAGACGCGGCTCGTGATTGAAGGTCGGATAGAGGTACTGACCGCTGTCGAGCATCTCGACTGCTGCACCGGCGAACCGCGGCTCGTCCCGGTCCCACAGGGTCGTCTGAGGGGTCAAGCCGAGGTACAACAGGAAGAGCAGAACAGCAAGGCCTAGAGCAGCAGACCATCCGGTCCATGCTTTTGCTCGAGCGCTCTGACCCTGTGCGACCAAAACCCCTTCTTTCTGTCCGCCCTGCTGCGGGAGATAATATGCTATACCGACTCGGTATCTCGGTCGAGAGGCGGCACCACACCGTCGATGTGAGTTGTCTCGTGCCGAATTGGAAAGGAGCGAGGAACGTGGCCCTGAACACCAAGACAACCGACAGCACGATCACCCGCCTCCTGCGCGATTGCCTGCTGCAGAAGGGTCGGATCTCGCTTGCCGTGGTGAGCCTGATCGGGCTGGGATTGTCACAGCTCGCGCTGCCATGGCTGGTCAAAATGTGGGTCGAGGGTCCCCTCACCAACGGCGACGCCGACATCGGCGGTTTTGTTGCCACGGCCTCGATTATCGCGGTGCTCATCGCTGTTTTTCTGTTCAGCTCGCGTGCTCTGCTCGCCAGTGTCAACCAGAGATTTTTGGAACATCTCCGGAGCACGACCGTGGCTCATGTGCTCAGCCTCGAGCCGGAGACCGTTCGCCGGTATCAATCCGGCGATCTGATGTCCAGGGTGTTCCAGGATGCCGGTCTGCTCTCGGGCTTCGTCCAGTCGCTCTTGAAAAGGGTTCTCGGCGACGGCATTCTCGCGCTCGGCGCGCTGGTGATGATGGCGGTGATCGATGTTCGGCTGGCCCTCGCTGCAGTGCTGCTCGTGCCGCTTCTCGCCGTTATCTTCTGGGCTATCGGCACCGTCATCCGACGTCTCGCCGCGGTGGCCCAACGCCGCATGGGCGAACTCAGTTCGATCCTCCAGCAACAGCTTCAGGGCTTCACCACCGTGAAGGGCTTCCAGACCGAAGAGTTCGAGGACCGTCGTTTCGCCGACACCTATGGTTCCTATCGCCGCGAGGTCATTCTGGCCGAGGGTTGGACCGCTGCCTTGATGGCAACGGTCTTCCTGCTCGCGACCCTGGCATTCGTCGTCGCCATCTGGTTCGGCAGCCGGGAAGTGGCCGGCGGAAGCATCACTGCCGGCAGTCTGTTGGCCTTCTGTCTCTACGCGGGGCAGACCATCGAACCGATCCGCCGCCTCGCAGAGACCCACGGTCTGCTGCAGCGGGCACTGGCCGCCGGAGAGCGCCTCTATCAAGTTCTCGATCTTGAGCCGGCGGCTCTCGAACCGGCCAGGGTCTCTAGGCCGGCCGGCGGCTGCTCCCTGCAATTCGACCGGACTTCGTTTTCGTACCAGCCCGGCTGCGAGGTCCTGCACGAGTTCAACGTCGATATCCGAGCCGGCGAGCAGGTGGCCATCGTCGCGGCCAGCGGCGGCGGCAAGAGCACGATCGCATCTCTGGTCCTGCGGTTCCTCGACCCGGTCAGCGGCACAATCCGGCTCGACGGGGTCGATCTCAAGACTTACAGCCTCGACGACCTGAGGCGTCTGATCTGCGTGGTCGAGCAGCGGCCGTTTCTCCTCAACGCCCCTTTGGTCGACAACATCCGCTATGGATCGTGGGACGCATCGACAGCTTCGATCGAAGAGGCGGTCCGTCTCACGGGGCTGGACGAGCTTCAGAGATTACTTCCTCACGGTCTCGACACCCTGATCGACGAGGCCGGCCGCGACCTGTCCGGCGGCCAGCGTCAACGGATCGTTCTCGCACGCGCGATTCTCAGAGACCCCGCCGTTCTGGTGCTCGACGAGGCAACCTCGGCTCTGGACAGCGAAGCCGAGGGCCGCATACTCGACGACCTCGACGAGTGGCTGAGCCGGCGTACGGTCGTTCTCATGGCGCATCGCCTCTCGACCATCAGTCGATCTCCGCTGGTGATCGTTCTCCACGACGGCGAGGTGGCAGCGCAGGCATCTCCGGCCGAGCTCAGCGCTCACAACGAGGTCTTCAGAACCCTGTTTGCCGACCAGCTCGAGGCCACCGAGTGTAGGCTAGGGAATCGGACCTCACTGTCGGGATGATGGCCTCGTGAAGATCTTCATCGCTACCGGCGAGGTCTCAGGAGACATCGCGGGCGCCCGCCTTGCGGCGGCTATCGCCGAAATCGAACCCGGTGCCTCGCTCTTCGCCCTCGGCGGCGAAAACATGGCCTCGGCCGGGGTCGAGATCGATTTCCCGACCAATCACCTCGGCACCGTTGGCGTCAGCGAAGCCGTCAGGACTCTGCCGTCCCTGTTTCGTGCCTTCACCCAGATCCGCCGTCGGGTACGGCGCGAGCCGCCCGATGTGGTTGTTCTCATCGGCAACGATGTATTCAGCGTGCTGCTCGGTCGATGGCTGCGGCGGCGGGGGGTGCCGACGATCTCGTTCTTTCCTCCCCAGGTCTGGATCTGGGGCGCCCTCGCCCCCCTGATCAACCGCAGTTTCTCGCAGGTCCTGACCTGTTTTCCCCAGGAGCTCGAGGTCTACGGCCGCGCCGCGGCCGGCATCGACTGCAAGGTCACCTTCGTCGGCCACTACCTCGCAGAAAACCTGACGGCACGAACCCGGGACGAACATCGCGAAGCCCGGCGCAAACTCTGCCGAGAACAGGGCGCCCTCATCGCCCTCCTGCCGGGCAGTCGCAAGCACGAGATCGGCCGATTACTGCCGGTTTTGCTCGACGCGGCGAGTGGGCTCGCCAGGCGCGACCCGGACATGCGTTTCGTGCTTCCACTCGCCGACGAGCGATATCGGCAGGAGGTCGAGCGGGCGATCGAACGGCGTTCCCTGAAGCCCTTCGTCATCCTCAACCACGACAGTCACAGCGCAATGCGGGCTTGCGATCTGGCTCTCATCGTTTCGGGCACCGCTTCATTGGAGGCGGCCCTGCTGGGCGTGCCGATGGTCATTGTCTATCGTGTCTCAGGGCTCACCAACTTGGTGGTCAAGTCCGCCATCACCCTTGGCCTGATGAACGACTCGATCGTGGGCCTGCCCAATCTCATTCTCGACCGGCCGGTGGTACCCGAACTCAAGCAGAGGCAGGCAACCGCCCTCGAACTCGAACGGCAGGCATGGACCCTGCTCATGAGTCCGAACGACCGGAACCGAATGGCCGCTGAACTTCTCGGTGTGGCCGCCAGGATCGGCGCCGAGAACAGCATGGCGAGGGCCGCCGAGGCGGTGGTCGGGCTTGCCCGATCAGCAAAAGCGGCGCCGGTGATGTGATGCTCTACTCCGTCCTGGCGCCTTTGTACCGAATCTATCACCGCACGGTGCGCACCCGGGTCCTGCTTGATGACGACCTAACCATGCCCCCGAAGAGCTACCGCAGCGGACGCGAAATCTATGCGCTGTCGGAGACCGATGCGATCGCTCTCGGCGCTTTGGTGATCGGGCGCGACTTCGTGGCCCTGGTCGCCGAGGGTCGCGACGGCGACTGGGCCACGGCGTTGCTCAAGGGCCTCGGCTGCCAGGTGGTAAGGGGTTCGAGTCTTCGTGGCGGCCTGCGAGGCCTACGGGGTCTGCTCACCGCACTGGACGAGTCTGCCGGTCCCGCCGCCATCGTCGTCGACGGGCCGCTTGGGCCGGCTGGGCAGGCCAAGCCCGGGAGCATTTTCCTGTCCAAATACACGGGGCGGCCGATCCGGGGTGTTGCAGCCGCTGCGAGCCGCGCGGTGGTATTTCGCAACTCATGGTCGCGGATCTATGTTCCCCTGCCCTTTTCGACTGTCGTCGTGGCCTGCGGCGATAGGATCACCGTGCCTTCCTACACCACATTCCAAGACATGGACGATTTGGCCCAGCAGCTGAGCCGGCGTCTTGCCCAGCTTCGCAGCCGGGCACGCATGGAGCTTCAGAGGTCCATCAAAGGTCCATGACCCTGCGGAGTTGGAACCAAAGAGTTCGTCCTCCGAGACAGTCTGTCGAACGAGTATGAGGGCAGATTCACCACAGAGACACAGAGAACACAGAGAAACACAGAGGGCAACCCAACAGTGTCTCTGTGTTAATTCTCTTCTGAAGGATTCAGCCTCGATTTTTCGCTTTCCTGGAGTGGGAGCGTCCAACTCAGTCCTCTTTGGTCACCATGTTAGAATCTCGGCCTGGTGCCCTGTGACAATATCTCGACCGAGGGCGGCTGAATTCTACTGTGGAGAGATGAATGACCGACGAACTCTGGACTCGAGTGAGTTCAATTCTGGCAGACAAGTTGGGCCCGACTTTTACTGCAGCCGAAATCTCCCCCGAAAGCCGCTTGCGGGAAGACCTTGGGCTCAGCTCGCTGCGCACGATCGACCTTGTCATCACGTTCGAAGACACCTTTGACCTTTCATTTCCGGAAGACGACGTTGCCGGGCTCAAAACGGTGGGTGATCTCGTCGAGGCTCTCCGGTTGCACATTGACGGATGAGCGATGATGCATCGCGTGGCGATCACCGGCGCCGGCATCATCTCGAGCATCGGCGGTGATCTCCAGCAGGTTGGCAACCACCTCCAGACCGGCCGCTCAGGCCTCAAGGTAGTTGAGGGCTGGCGCGAGCACGGCCTCAAAGCCCTAGTCGCCGGAACCATAGACAATCCAGACCTGCTTCGACGGAGCTGCGGCATCGACCAGGAACTCCTTCTCAGCATGTCGAACAGCTCGCTCTTCTGCGCCTTGGCAGCACGAGCGGCAGTCGAGGACAGCGGCGTCGAAAGCAGCGTTCTGGGCAGCAGGCGAACCGGTTGCATCGTCGGCACCGGGATCAGCGGCACTGACGCAATCTATCGGGGTGGCAGCGCCCTTTACGACGGCAAGATCCGTCGAGTCAGTCCTTTTGCTGCGCTCGAAGCGATGTCCAGCTCGGTCAGCGCCCACCTCGCCCAGTTGTTCTCCGTCGGTGGTCGCAGCTACTCCCTCAACGCCGCCTGCGCCACCTCGGCCCACGCCATCGGTCACGCCTTCGAACTCATTCGCTCCGGAAGTCTCGACCTGGCGATCGCCGGTGGCGGCGAAGAGCTCAACCCCATCGTGGCCGGGGCCTTCAACGCCATGCGGACGGCACTATCGACCCATTTCAACGACAGCCCGACGCGGGCTTCGCGGCCCTTCGACGCCGACCGCGACGGTTTCGTTCTCGCCGAGGGGGCCGGTATCGTGGTTCTGGAGCGCCTCGACCATGCCGTCGCGCGTGGCGCGAAGATCCGTGGTGAGGTCATCGGCTACGGCGCCACCTCGGGCAGTCAGGACATGGTGCAACCCGAAAAGGACGGCCGACCGGAAATCGCCTGCATGCAGGCAGCGCTTGCCGACGCGGGTCTCGAGCCGCCGGACATCGACTACGTCAACGCCCACGCCACCTCGACTGTTCTCGGCGACCTGGCAGAGGGCCGAGCCATACAGAGCACGTTTCCCAACAGGCCTCCGGTGTCCTCGACCAAAAGTCTGGCCGGCCACTCTCTGGGCGCTGCGGGCGCTCAGGAGATCATTTTCTGCCTGACGATGATGGAGAGAGGTTTTCTGGCCCCTTCGTTCAACATCGAGACTCTCGACCCAGCCTTTTCGGGGCTTAACCTGCTCCGCGAGCCCACAGTGACAACAGTCGACACTGTCTTGAGCAACAGCTTCGGGTTCGGGGGATCCAACGCGTCGGTCATCGTCCGGCGTTTTAATTAGTGTAGCCCTGAGGAGATGGCCATGAGTTTCACCTTGTCGCAGATCAACGACCGGCTTGGGGGCACGCTGAAAGGTGATGGTCAGGCTCGAGTGCAGAGCGTCCGTTCTTTGGACGAGGCCGGCCCTGGCGATATTTGCGTGGTCTGGCAGGCCGATGCGTTGCATGCGGCTTCACGCTGCGACGCCACATGCATCGTCACCCTCGAGAATGCCGGCTTCGAGCACGAGAACGTGATCGAAGTCGCCGACCCCAGACTTGCTCTGGCGGAGATCCTGATCCTGATCCACTCGATCAAACGAGCCGAATTCGGAGTCGAACCGGGCGCCCACATCGCCGCCGACGTTGTGTGCAACGAGGTTTACGTAGCTGCCGGGGCCAGGATCGCCACTGGAGTCCAGCTCGGCCGCAGGGTCGAGGTTCATGCCAACGCGGTGATCGGCGCCGGTGTCAAGGTCGGCGAAGGCAGCATCATTCACGCCAATGCGACCCTGTGCCCAGGGGTGCAGGTCGGCCGCCGCGTGGTGATCCACAGCAACGCGGTCATCGGCAGCGATGGATTCGGATACCAGTCTTCGGACGGCAGTCACCGAAAGATCCCTCAGGTGGGCACGGTCGTGATCGAGGACGACGTCGAGATCGGCGCCGGTACGACGATCGACCGCGCGACTCTCAGCCGCACCATCATCCGTCGCGGCACCAAAATCGACAATTTGGTTCAGATCGCCCACAACTGCGATATCGGCGAAGACTGCGTGATTGTCGCCCAGGCGGGCATTGCCGGCAGCACCACGGTGGGCGCCGGATCGATCATCGGCGCTCAGGCTGGAGTTGCCGATCATGTGGTGGTGGGTAGGAGGGTTCGGGTTGGCGCAAAGTCCGGCGTTGCCGACAATATCCCGGAAGGTGACTGGATCGGCTCTCCGGCGCTGCCTGCTGTGCGGGCGCGTCGAGCCCTCAACCTGATCGGCAGGCTCCCCGAGATCTACGAGGAGCTGCGGTCACTCCGAAAAACGTGTTCAGCTCTCGAGGAAAAACTCGACCAAGCCGTGATGAACGATACCGAATGAGTGCAGAAAGATAGGCTTCCTGATGCAGCCACGAACCCTGGCCGAACTCCTGGTCGATCGCTCCGAGCAGCAGCCGAACGCGCTGTACGTGCGTTTTCTCGACCGCGGGCGCGAGCCTCTGTGTCTGACCTACGCCGACACCCTTCGATTGGCGACCAGCTGGGCAACGATTTTCATTGATGCGGGTCTCGAACAAGGTAAAGCCGTGGCCCTGTGCCTGCCAACCTGCGAAGACTTCGTGGGGGCCTTCTTCGGCGCCCTGCTCGCGGGCGCGATCCCCACCGCACAGGATTCGCTGCGCTCACCAAACCAAGATCTCGGCCGGCTGACAAAGAACATGAGTTTTACGGGCGCCCGGCACCTCGTCGTGCCCCCGAAATTCGAGTCCATCAATGGAAGGCTCGACGCGAAAATCCTAACCCGGAATAACCTGTGCTCCTCTGAGGAGTCCATCTCCCCTCCCATCGACGGCACGACCATCGCAATCAACCAGTTCACCTCCGGGACCTCCGGCCGACCGAAAGTGGTTCAACTTAGTCATGCCGCGGTGCTCAGCCAGCTCCAGGGAATCGCGATCAAACTCGAACTCGACGAGGAAGGAGACTCAGCTGTCTCCTGGCTGCCCCTGTCCCATGACATGGGTCTGATCGGCTTCCTGCTGGCACCGGCCCTTGTACGCCGGCACGTTTCACTGATTCCGACGGAGGACTTCGTTGCAGCTCCACTGATGTGGATCAAAGCGTTGTCCGACTACCGTGCGACCATCACCGGTGGACCGCCATCGGCCTACGCCCTGTGTGGTCGGTTCGCGCGGCAGGCCGATGTCGATGGAATCGATCTCTCTGCCTTGAGAATCGCACTGGTTGGCGCTGAACAGATCAGCAGGGACAGTCTCGAGATTTTCAGCCGACGATTTGCCGGCAACGGGCTGGATCCTCGTGCCCTGATGCCCACTTACGGCCTGGCCGAGAACTGTCTCGCAGTGACCATGCCGGTTGTTGATGAACCTCCCCGATTCGACCGCATCGACCTCAATTCCATGAGGTCGGAGCGACGGGCCGAACCGGCCGAACCGGGGCGACCCAGCCGCTCATTCGCCTGTGTGGGCACAGTTTTGCCAAATGTTGAGGTGAGAATCGTCGATGAGCACGGTGGAGTGCTCGCCGAGCGCCGTATCGGCGAGATCGTCATCCGAGGTTCGAGCCTGATGAGTGGTTATGCTGGGCAAGCCGAGCCCCTGGAAACAACCGATCGCGAAGACTGGCTTGCGACCGGCGATCTCGGCTATCTGAACGAGGGTGAGCTCTTCGTCACCGGCCGCAAGAAGGAACTCATCATCGTCGGCGGCCGCAACTTCCACCCCGAGGATCTCGAGACTGCGGCCTGCACCGTGCGCGGTGTTCGCTCGGGCCGAGTGGTCGCATTCTCGATCAACGACGCAGAGCTGTCCACGGAGAGGGTCATCGTTGCTGTGGAATCCGGTCTCGAGAATCCTGAGGATCGCGTTGCCCTGCGCCAACAGGTCACAGAGGCCCTGGTCACTGCACGCCTGCCTATCGACCGGGTTCTGCTCCTGGCCCGCCGCAGTATCCGCAGAACAGGTACCGGCAAGACCATGCGCATTGATTGTCGCAACCGTTATCTCGAGGGGCGCCTCGTCGAGTTGGTTTAGGAGGGTACAGGTCTCAGGTTGCAGGTACCTGAAACCTGGGACTTCTACCCGGCGGGCCGGTCGGTTACCTTTTGGTTCAGGCTCCGCTGGGAGGGTGTGACCGCCGAAGCGACGTGAGCATCCGCTTCCAGTGGTAGAAGAAGCTCAAAAAGTACCAGCACGCCCGGCGGCGGGCCTTCGGCCCATGGTGCAGCCGGCTCATGACGGTCGCTCCCTTGTGGATCTGGCCCCACATCTGAGCCAGGAGATCCCGGCTCAAGGTACCGATCCCCCACAGTTCCACCACGATTTCATCGAGACCAAGTCCGGAGCATGCCACGAATCGCTTGTGGCCGTCGGTGATCACGAAGACGCCACCTAACCTGACGACCGAGATCGGTGGAAAGCGGTCTCCGGCATCCATGGCCTTTCGATACATTCGAATGCGATCGTGGGCGTGAGGGACCCGGAGCAGGTCCACGACCCGACCAAAAGGAACGATTCGTGTCGGTCGATCGCTCAGGTCGGGGTCAAACGGGCACGCGGGGTCTCGAGTCATCAACGCGAGTGTATCCTGTCGTCATGGTGGATATCTCGGTCATCGTGCCCACCCTCGAGCGTGCCTCCCACCTTGAGCGCTGCCTGATCTCATTGTGTCGTCAGCGTGGAGTCAGCGACGGATACGAGATCATCGTCAGCGCCGACGGCAGTGGAACCGAGACAGCAGAGGTGGTCGCGCAGCTCTCACGGGATGCTCCTGTCTCGCTCCACCTCGTCACTCATCGGGGAGCGGACTTCTGCCCCGCAGCCTGCCGCAACCGAGGTGTTCTCCAGAGTTCTGGTCGCTATCTTGTTTTCTGTGACGGCGACTGCGTGGTGCCACCCGACCACCTTGCCGTTCACCAACGTCGGCGCCGCCAGGGAGTTGCACTTGTCGGTGACCCGACGTATCTCGACCGCGCCACAACGGAATCACTGACGGTGGTCGGGCTCGAACAACAACTGGGCTCACTGAAAACGCCGTTCTTGCCGGTGATTCGTGCCCGATTCCATCAGATGGTCCGGCATCCAACCTTGCCGAAGCTGTCGTCCGGTTTCTTCAGCCTGTGGCGCCGGGACTTCGAGTTGATCAACGGCTTCGACCAAAGGTTCGTCGGCTGGGGCTGCGAGGACGATGACCTTCGTCTTCGGCTCCGCAGGGCCGGAGTGCGAATCGAAAGCATTCAGCCGCACACGAGGAGCTTTCACCTGTGGCATCCACCCCATGCATCGAGGACCGAGCACTGGCGCGACGGCCCGAATGTGCCATACCTACAGCGAGATCTGCGGCTCACCCGGTGCGTCGAGGGCCTGACTGAGCGAACGGCCGCTGATCTCCGGATGGCATCGATCGGAGGGTGCGATCGACCCGAAGTCGCCCGCCGCCGGCTCGGCAGCCTCGACTTCGGCACCTCAAGTCAAGCGGAGATCGAGGTGCTATTTGCACCCGGATCTGGGGCCTTCAGCAAACGCGCCGACTGCCGCGTCGTGGTTGTTCTGGAGGGCGGTGCAGCCCCGAGAATTCCGAACGTTCAACTCGTCTTCTCGGACGCGTCGGAACCCGATCGCCGTCGCCGTTTTCCTCTCGGCGACCTCGAGCGACTGCCCCATATCGTGATCCAGGCCGACTCACAAGTCTCAACGAATTAGGTGTCCGGTTATTCGTTTCATGAATCCAGAGGTTCGGCTGGAGGATGGTCTCGTTCCCACAGCTTGGCGTGGCGCAGGAAGAAGTAGAAGGCCGTCATGACCGAGATGATCAAACCTCGGATTCCGTCTCTGAACCCTCCCTGCAGGAGGTACTTCTGGAAGAAAACCAAAGGCGGCTCGACAAAGAGACCAAGCATCATTCGGAAACGGGAGGTCTGCGGCCAGTGACTGACGATGATGTCCGTGTACCTGTTGATGGTGCTCAGATGGTCGGCCAGATCGTCGTGCGGATGGTGACGGAGACGCCCATCAAGTCGTGCGGTCCGGCCCTCGACCTCGAGTCGATCGTGGGGGTCGTACCCGGTCCACTTGGCCCGGACGCGACGCACGAGACGCAGTTTCCACTCGGGGGCCCAACCACTGTGGTGAATCCAGCGACCGAGGTAGAAGACCTGCCGATTGAGTTCGAAACCCGCCACGTCTTCCGGTGCTCCTTCACTCAACGCGGCTGCGATCGAGGATCTGAGGTCCTGGTCAAGCCACTCGTCAGCGTCCAGTGACAAGACCCAGTCCCCGGTCGCAAGGTCGAGCGCGAGCTGCTTCTGTTTGACGTGACCCAGAAACTCCTGCTCAACGACCCGGGCGCCGGCCGAAGCAGCAATGTCCCGAGTACGGTCGGTGCTCATGGAGTCGACCACAACGATCTCGTCGGCCAGGCCCTTGACCGATCGCAAACACCGCTTGAGGTTGGCCTCTTCATTCAGCGTGATGACGCACAGCGACAGCCGGAGGTTCGAAATCGTCGTCACTCGCCGATCCGCAGGCGAGAACATCTCTTACTGCAGCCGCGCTCCGTCGATGATGGTGTTTCCCTGTCCACAACGATCCTTCCGAACGAACAACCGTCCCGGTCCGTCAAGACCATGACGGTCGTCCGGATGAAATTGTACCAGCGTGGGATGGAGCGAGTGATTCGAGAAAGCGTCGAAGATCAGTCAGGCCGACTACTCTCCGGGCTTCAACCAACTCACCGGAGGACCGTCAGCCAGGACGACGATAGCGGACAACACGACCAGGAGCACTCCCATCCGGTAGTTGCCGACCGGTTCGCCGAGGCCCTGCACCAGGTACTCGGCGACCACGGCAATGGCAACACCGGTCAGCAACCAGCGTTTCGGATCGTGTCCGTCAAGCCTGCGGCTCATCCACCCCCGCCACAAGAGAACGGCCAGCCAAAACAGCCAGGCCACCACACCGACCAGGCCGCTCTGCACCGCTATTGCCAACACCGCGTTGTGCTCGTGGCCGAGCAATGGTCCATCTCCCAGGGTGAGGTGGGCGAAGGTACTCGTGCCATAGCCCCAACCGAAAAGAGGGCGCTCGGAGATCAGCCGCAGAGCCGGCTTCCAGGCGTAGTCGAGGCGGTCATTGAGGGTCACCAGGTCCATAATGTTCATGGTCTTCATCACTCTGCCGTCGAGTTCGGTAGTGGAGTCTTCGCGCAGGAGAATGGCGTTGTCCACTACCGTGTCGAAGTGAGCGATGTTGGGTCCTGCCACCACCAATGCCAGGGTCGCACCACCGAGGGTCGCGGTTGCGACGAACCACCGCCGTCCCTTCGGGGCGGCCCAAAACCACAGGACGACCAGTACTGCGATGGCAACCCATCCGATACGCGAAAACGTCATCAAGGCCGTGGTCATCAAGACAGTGCAGATCAGAAAGTGCCACCACGAGGGCTTGGTAACGAGAAAGGCGAAGGCCAGGGACAGGATCGGTACGAGGACCATGCAGATTTCGTTGTAGTGGAGGGGACCCACCAGGCCGCCCCAGTGAGTCTGGAACCCCCCGAACCACATGCCCCAGCCGGTGGCGGCGAGTAGCAGGCCACCGACGACGAGGGCCTGCGCGGTCCGCCGCGCCCGGACAAAGTCGCCTTCCGGTTTGGGAACGGCACAGATCAGGAGCAGGGCCACCACCAACATGCGAAGCAGGGTCTTGGTACTGTCCTCGGCGCTGGCTGTCGGCACCACGGACAGTACCGCCGACACCTCGGACACAATGAGGAAGGTCAGCATGGCAACCACAATCGGATGCCGCCGCCACGGGAGTCCACCGAGCAGAAGAACAGCCAGGACGCCGGCGCCTCCCGCAATCATCAGAGTCACGCGAGCCGCCACCCCCGCCGGTCCGCTGCACGGAAAGAGGATCAGCGTCGCAACCAACGCGGTCTCGGCCGTGAACACTGCATAGCGGGCGGTCAGGCTCATTGGCGAATCCACCTACCGCTCCTATTAGCGGGACATGTTGCTCCATTCCCCGGTAGTCCCGGTCTCGAAGCCGTCGGCGAACAGCAGCATCTCCAGGCAGGTGTCGGCGTCCTCGTCACAGAGGAAGCCTTCCCCGCAGGGCTCCGGCGTCGAGTAGCACTCGTCGAGACCCTCGTCACAGAGTTCGTCTCCGTTGCACCACAGACCGTCGTCCTCGCAGCCGGTAGGCGGTGTGCCGTTCAGACAGCCGAGGAACTCGTCACAGACCTCGGTCCCGTTGCAGAACAGGCCGTCGTCGCAGGGTGCGTGGTCGGGGATGTTGTCGCAGGAATCAGTACCTTCGTTACAGGAATCATCGGTGCAAGCAATATCATCATCGCAATCAGGTATGCTCAAAGCCTCGCACAGGTCACTTGTCTCGTTGCAGGATTCGACACCATTGCACCAAGCGCCATCATCGGGGCACGGACTGCCCGAATGTGAACATGACCCGCCCGAGCAGGTGTCGCCGCCGTTACACCACAGGCCGTCGTTGCAGGAGATTCCATCGTTGGGGCTCCAGGTATCAATCGAAACAGCTATATCGCAAACCTCGCAGATGTTGGCTGGATTCGTATCGCCATGGTAGTAGCATGCCCCGTCGACATAGCAGGCGCAATCGTCGCACTCTTCGGAAACGCCGCGGTACATGAGGTCGCCGTTGCCGTCGCTGAGAGACCACGTGGATCCCGGCGTACTGGAACGCCAGTAACCTCCTCCCTGCGTGCCGTCGTTGTCTCTGGAAGCCCAAATGTCCGCACCACCAGGCGTGTTGATGCCGATACACCACGAACCGGAGGTGATCGGCTCGTCGAAATCAGCCACACCGCTCAGGTCATAGGTATGCCAATCCTCATGGGGAAGC
The DNA here is from genome assembly GCA_021107705.1 of Thermoanaerobaculales bacterium. Lineage (GTDB taxonomy): Bacteria > Acidobacteriota > Thermoanaerobaculia > Thermoanaerobaculales > Sulfomarinibacteraceae > JAIOSJ01. Next base: position 13,678 of record JAIOSJ010000415.1, read on the forward strand.
ACCAGCTCCTCGGAGGTCCACCGCGGAGTGATGCCAGCCGGTGGGCCATTGACATCCGGCGCCGCAAAGACGGCGTAATGGGTCGTGTTCCCCGAGTCGTTCCTGGAGAAACCGCTCAGCTCCGACAGAAACGACGGATAAGCAGGTGGCTGTAAACAGGTGACGAAGTACTCGTCAGTGTATGCCAACCCACCCATCGTCTCTCCGTTGTCCTCGATCAGATCTTCATCCAAACAGACCGTGTAGGTCCATGCGGTGATACTGGTTGCCGGATCGCAGATCTCATGTGGACTCGACGGATTGGAATCGCCTTCCGCGTAGCACACATCGCCGATGTAGCACGCGCATTCATCGCACCATTCCGACACGCCCCGCAATAGGCCATTTTCCGGAAAATTGGACCAGCTGGTTAAATATTGCGACTCCCAGACGTGGCCCTGGTCGACAGCGGTGTCCCAGCGGACAAACAGCCAATCCGTACCCGAAAGGGTACGGACCCCGATGCACCAGGATCCAGAGGTGATCGGGACATCAAACTCGGAGACTCCCTTCAAATCGTAGCTGTACCAGGCCCCGCTCGGAAACTGTATGTTTCCGGACTGCCAAAAAGCGCTTAAAGCCGGCGGTCCGCCGGCGATCGAGCTTGTGAAAACGGTGATCGGCGACGTTTCGGAACTGTAATTATCCACATTGACTTTGGCTTCAATAAGGAACGAAGGATATGCATCCGGCGTGAGGCAAGCCACCCAATATCGGTTGGGGCTATTGCTGCTAGAACTAGATGACCCATTGTCCTCGAGCAGGTCTTCGGGCGTGCAGTCGCCGGGGCCTCCTCTGAAATCACTCGGAGTGGCAACGTTCGCGCTGGCGACTACCGCTATGAAGAGGATCACTAACAGAAAAACGGATGCCTTCATGATCAACCCCTTTATGCTGAAGTTCGACAGAGTTCTTTTTCGTCTCATGACGAACATCGATCATATTATTGTTATTGGACAGTGATTTCCCTGTCCCATTCGTTTCATCCTACCACTGTCGAACTCCTGCGCGGGCACAAGGCACCCGCGCTCCAAGAGCTGTCAAAAACGTCCCGGCGTTTCCGCTGGGGCGTTCTACCGACAGCTTGGAACGACGCCGGGCCGAAACCTTCCCTTGCCTTCTACTCTTTGACTCTTTGACCCTTGTTCCTACACCCCCGGCAAATACCAGCTGATCACCTTGGGTTCGGTCATTTCCTGCAGCGAGAACCGAATGCCCTCTTTGCCCAGGCCGGAGCTCTTGACGCCGCCAAAGGGCATGGAGTCGAGGCGGTAGTCGGTCGAGTCGTTGATGATCACGGAGCCGGAGTCCAGTTCCGCGGCCATGCGGTGGCAGACGGTGACATCGTTGGAAAAGCCCGCCGAATGGAGGCCGAAATCGACGCTGTTGGCCTTGGCCAACGCTTCGTCCAGAGTATCGACGACATAGAGATTGACCGCGGGGCCGAAGACCTCGTCGTGGTGAATCGTGGCGTTCTCCGGTACGTTCTCCAGCACGGTCGGCTCCATCAGCGCGCCGGAGCGACCGCCGCCGGCCAGGATCGTGGCGCCCAACTCTTTGGCCTCGGCCACCCATTTCTCAACCCGGATGGCTTCGGTCTCGGTGATCATCGGACCCATGTTGGTCGCTTCGTCCAACTTGTTGCCGATGCGGTAGGCCTTGGTGCGGGTGACAAAGTCATCCCGGAACTGCTCGTAGACGTCACGGTGGATGTAGATTCGCTGCACGCCGATGCAGTTCTGTCCCGCTGCCCAGAAGGCGCCGGAGACACAGGTCTCGGCCGCCCACTCGATGTCGGCGTCCTTCCAGACGATGACCGGCGAGTTGGAGCCCAGCTCCATGCCGATCTTCTTGAGGCCGGAACGATTGGAAATATGGAGCCCGGCCTCGAGGCCACCGGTGAAGCTGACCATGCGCACGCGCTTGTCCGAAACCAGGGCGTCACCGAGGATGGCGCCGTGACCGGTCAGGCACTGGAGGACGCCTGGCGGAAGTCCCGCTTCCATGAAGGCATTGCACAGCTTGAGACCCGACAGCGGGGTGACGGTGGCCGGCTTGAGGATGACGGCGTTGCCGCCGGCAATCGCCGGGCCGAGCTTGTGGGCAACCAGGTTGAGGGGGTCGTTGAAGGGCGTGATCGCCATGACGACGCCGATCGGCACACGCTCGAAGTAGCCGCGACGGTTCTCGCCGCCGGGAAAGGAGTCGAAGGGGATGGTTTCGCCCAGGAGGCGCTTGGCCTCTTCTCCGGAGATCGTCAGGGTGTTGACCGTGCGTTTGGCCTCGCCACGGGCCTCGTTGATGGTCTTGGAACCCTCGCGAGCGATGGTGCGGGCGAAGTCCTCGATATTGTCGGCGACGATGGCCGCAGTCCTCAAGAGCACCTGGCTCCGCTCATAGGTCGTCATCTTGCGCGCGGTCTGTCGGGCGGCATAGGCCGCCGCCAGGGCGGTCTGGACGTCGGCGTTAGATGCCGACGGGACGGTGTCGATCAGGGAATTGTCGAGGGGATCGCGAACGTCGATGGTCTGGTCGCGGTCCACCCACTCGGTTCCCAGCAGCATCTTCATGAGGCACTCCTTGTCACCATGTGGATCAGGTCAATCAAGAGCGAGAAGCCGGTTTCGACGCGACCTGCGCCGGCGCCGACGATCGTGACGTCGCCCAAGGTGTCGGTGGTAATGGTCATCGCGTTTGTTCCGCCGGAGACCCCTGCCAAGGGATGGCTGAGGTCCATCAACTGTGGCGAGACCGAACCCTTGACCACGTCCCCGTCGCGCCACACGCGGCCGATCAGTTTGTAGCGCTTGCCGGCGGCCTGTGCCGCTTCGATCTGCGCCGGTGTGATGTTGGTGATGCCCTCACAGGGCGAGTCGTCCGGGCTCAGGGATGCGCCGAAGACGGTGTTGGCCAGGATGGTTACCTTGGCCAAGGCGTCCCAGCCCAAGACGTCGGCATCCGGCACGGCCTCGGCGTAGCCCAGATCCTGAGCTTGTTGGAGAGCGGCGGTGTAGTCCATGCCACCCTCCATCTCGGTCAGCATGTAGTTGGTTGTGCCGTTGAGGATTCCCTGCATCTCGATGATCTCGGATCCCGCCAGGGTCTCCCGCAGCAAATTGAGCAGGGGCGTTCCGGCCATCACCGTGCCTTCGTAGAGGAAGTGCACCCCGTTGGCCCGGGCCAATTCATCCAACTCGTTGGAGAAGAGCGCGAGAGGGCCCTTGTTGGTGGTGGTCACCGACATGCCGCGCTTGATGGCCGCTCGGCAATGGTCGGTCGCCGGCAGGCCGGTCTTGATGTCGGTGTAGGTCATCTCAAGCATGACGTCGGCATCGGCCTTGGCGATCATGGTCAAGGCGTCCCAGTCGCAACCGTCGTCACAGTCCGAGATGGAATGATCGTCGGCGACCATCGCCATAATTGCTTCGAGATCCAGGCCCGCAGCGTTATAGGCGCTGCCTTTGAGCGTGTCGACGATGCCGGTGACGGTCCAGTCCAGGCCGTATTTCCGGTTCAGCTCGTCCTTCTTCTCGATCAAGAGCTCCGACAGCCCCTGAGCCACAGTTCCAAATCCAACAAACAGTAAACGCATGAAGTCCTCCTTACCGGAAAGCCGGTTTAAAAACAGAAATAGAGGGGGCGCCCAGCGGCCCTTCCTTCTTTGTGCCTTTTCGTGCCTCTTTGTGGCTCAACCCCGTTCCAGCCCTTTTCATTTCAGAGCCTCTTCCGAATACAGGCCGCAAGCCGTTTGACGGCTTCGGCCAGTTGATCCTTGCTGACGAACGAGAAGTTGATCCGCATGTGATTGCGGTCGGCATTCTCACCGTAGAACTGCTCGCCGGGCACGAAGGCCACCTTGTGCTCGATGGCGTCGAAGAACAGCTCGTCGGTGTCGATGTGCTTGGGCAACGTAACCCACAGGAACAGCCCGCCTTCCGGCCGCGTCCAGCTGACCCCCATCTCCGGCGGGAAGTGCTCCTCCATCGTTTCGAAGAAGACCGCCAGCTTCTCGCGGTAGTAGATGCGGCACTTCTCGATGTGGGCCTCGAAGTTCATCTCTTCCAAGAACGCCGTACAGATGTCCTGGTTGTACTTCGGTGTGTTGAGGATGTTGCCTTCCTTGATGTGGGTCATGCGCTCGATGACGGCTGCCGGGCCGATATTGAAACCAACCCGCATGCCCGGGCAGAAGAGTTTGGAGAAGGTGTAGAGGCCGATGACGTGTCCACCCTCACGCCTTTGATCCAGCGTGAAGATCGCCGGGATGGTTTCGCCCCGGTAGCGCAGGTCCCGGTAGGGGCTGTCCTCGACGATGGGCACGTCGAACTCGTAACTGAGGTCCAGTAGGGCCTCGCGCTTGGCCAGGCTCATGGTGATGCCGGTGGGATTTTGGAAGTCCGGCACGACATAGATGAACTTGGACGTGGATCCCTCGCGGTACAGCTGCTCCAGCTTCTCGCGCATGCCCGAAACATCCGACCCGTCTCTTTCGATGTCGATGCCGACGAATCGCGGTCTTTGCATCGAGAAGGCGACCAGTGCCCCGGCGAAGGTCGGGCGGTCGACCAGGACGACATCACCCTCCTCGAGGAAGAGTCGTCCCACCAGGTCCAGCCCATGCTGCCCCGAGGTCGTGATCAACAAATTCTCTTCACCAATATGAATGTCATCCCTGGCCAAGAAGCCGAGCACCGCGTGATACAGACTGCCCTCACCGGAGATCGGCGAATACTGCATGATCCGGTCGATGTCTTCCTCAAGGATTTTCCGAGACGCCAGTCGGACCTCGGAGCGCTGGAAGACGTCCGGCGAAGGCAGACCACCGGCAAGTGAGATGATCTCCGGGTCCGTTAGGTATTTGATCGTCTTGCCGATCGGATAACCCTCGAACTCCCGGACATTCGCAGCAAATCGACTTTTCCAATCTGACTTCATCATCCCCTCCTGATCGACATTTGAAAGCGGCAGTCCGGTCAAAAAAAATTAACCACAGAGACACAGAGAGCACAGAGGAACACAGAGAGTTGGCCCAATGTTTCCCCAGGCGTCCGCCTGCTCGCTTCGCGATCCCATCTCCATGCCTGCCTATCGCCCTGTACACAAGCGTCCGTTCGACAGGCAGGCATCGAGAGAGCGGGCTTCGCCCGCTTGGCGGACCATGCAACGCCCTTGCCCACGAACGATCTTAGACTGTATGTGCCCAAACCCGGCTGCACGCGAAGCGTGCTGGGGCAGAAGAGAATCGGGAGACAAGAACCTGTTTTTGGAGGCCGTTTCTCCTTCTGCCGCTGGCGGACGCAGTCCGCGTGCCGGGCATGGACCTGCTGAGACGCTGAAACCATCCTCTGTGTTGTCCTCCTCTGTGTCTCTGTGTTTATTGTGTTCCGCGTTCCATTATCAGCTGATAGCTCCTAATATGAACTCGCTCCGAAACGAGTGCGGATACCCCTCTTCATCATGTCGCGGCCGTCCTTCGAGGCTCGCACCGACTTGTAGTAGATAACGTCGCCGATCTTCTCCGCCAGTTCGTTCCTCTCACCGTCGGAGAGGAAGTAGGCGCCCATCGTGTCCAGTTCGCGTGCGGTGCCGTCGCTCTCGTATTTGAAGGTCAGATTCGTACCGCTCTCAAGAACCTCGAATGCCTCGTCGGTCCAGTTGAAACCTTCTATGCCGAGGTCGGGGTTGATGCGTAGGTGGGCCGCCAGGCTGACGCCTTTGATGCCGCTTGCGTCCAATTCCCGAGAACACTGGATGAAGGTCTGGGGTGAGACGCCGTTGCCGATGTTGATCTCATAGATCGGCGTCGTCCCGTCGTCCCGCAGGTAGGCATTCATGATGTTGAGCAGCATGCGGAGTTGCATCAGATTCTGAGTCGAGAGCAGCATCGACACCTTGAATGACAGATTGGGGATGTCGCGCCCGAAGTAGCACGCGGCGATGATTGAGGACCACGAGGGGTTGAGGAAGAAGTCGCCGCCGGTCTCCATCGCCGCCCGGATCACGCCGTCGAGGTAGAGGAGGTGGTTGTCGTTGGCCACCTCGACGCCGCCGAGATTGCCGAAGGCCGTGCCCATGTTCTTGAGCACGATCTGGGATAGACCTTCCCCGAGGTCGATGGTTTCGAAGGTCTTACCGGTCACGGCCTCCACGAGGCGGAACCGCTCGGCGGGAAGAGGCGTACCGATCAGATTGGTGCTGCAGAATTTCGACGCCTTCATGATGTTCTCGGCCATGCACAGGGTCGCCATCAGATCGCCGGAATAGACGTAGTGCTCGGTCAGGGCGACGACCGAGATCATCTCCGAGGCTACCCAGCACGGCTCGTCGCTGCCGGCGCTCTCGGCGAATCGCTTCATCGCATGATGGGTGACCGGCGCCCCCTGGAACCCCGAGACCTGCGCCGTTGCGACGCCCTTGCTCAGATCGGGCGAAAAGCCGATCTTCTCCTCGAAAGGACCGATCTTGGGGAAAAGACCGACCAGGCGCTCCGCGTCGGCAATCATCTCCCCGAAGCCCTTGTCGGCCAAGATCTGCTTCCGTCTTTCGAAATTCCTCTTTTCGGCGATCGCCGCGCCGATTGCGGTGGCGCCTCCATAGTGCACCTTGAGGGCGTCGATGGCTTTGTGGTCAGCGTCGGACAGCAGTGCGAATTTCATTCTTCCTCCTCGTGTCTCGGGCCGGCATCGGGGAGAGGAGCGGAAGCGTGGCCGATCCCTCTTTCATTGTAAAATTCCGCTCAAGGCCCAAGTGTAGAAGAAAATTCTTGCTCATTTCAAGAGGGGAAATATAATTCAATTAATGGATGATTTTCCCGAACTTGACCGAATCGACTTCGATATTCTGGGTCTTCTACAGAAGAATGCACGGACGACCAACAAGGATCTTGCTCAACGAGTCGGCATAGCGCCCTCCACCTGCCTCGAACGGGTTCGCCGGCTGGTGGATTCAGGGGCCATTCGAGGCTTTCACGCCGATATTGACCCTGTCGCCCTGGGCGTCGGCCTCCAGGCGATCATCGCGGTCAGACTCAGCCAGCACATGAGAAAAATGGTCGACGGCTTTCACGACCATTTGATGAATCTCACCGAAGTCCGCGGCGTTTTCCACATAACGGGCTCGGATGACTACCTGGTCCACGTCGCCGTCAAGGACTCCGACCACTTGCGGGATCTGGCGCTGGACTCCTTTACCACTCGTCCGGAAGTCGATCACATCCATACCCGCCTGATCTTCGAGTTCACCCCGACTTGGCGACTCCCCATCCTGGCCGAGTGAGGTTTCTTCGCTCATTTTTGAATCGGTTGATTTCGACGAAAAAGGGGTTGCGCCGTGGTAGGGGCTATGGTAACTTCCCTCTCCCACTTCCCTAGGTGGAGGTGTGTTCTTTTATATTTTGCGGGATTTGGAAGTAGGGTTTTCTGCTGGCGTAGCTCAACGGTAGAGCAGCTGATTTGTAATCAGCAGGTTGCGGGTTCAAATCCCATCGCCAGCTCCATTGGAGATCCAGAAGAGCTTTTTGTGCAGGTGTGGCCGAGTGGTTAAAGGCAGCAGACTGTAAATCTGCCGGCGTAACGCCTACGGTGGTTCGAACCCATCCACCTGCACCATTGATTATGCGGTAGCGCGGGAGTAACTCAGTGGTAGAGTCTCGGCCTTCCAAGCCGTTGGTCGCGGGTTCGAGTCCCGTCTCCCGCTCCAAGGTATTCAGCGGTGGGCCCACGTAGCTCAGTGGTAGAGCACGTCCTTGGTAAGGACGGGGTCACCAGTTCAAGTCTGGTCGTGGGCTCCATTAGATCGTCAACCGGGCGAACTCGTTACCTCGCGAGTTCAAAACGCCCGAACAACGGAGGGAGGCAAGAATGGCCAAGGAGAAGTTTGAGCGGACGAAGCCGCACGTGAACATCGGCACCATCGGTCACGTAGACCATGGGAAGACGACGTTGACTGCGGCGATCACAAAGACCCTTGCAGCGAAGGGTCTGGCTGACTACACACCGTTTGATTCGATCGACAAGGCGCCGGAGGAGAAGGCGCGAGGGATCACAATCAACACGGCGCACGTGGAGTATCAGTCTGAGACCCGCC
>JAIOSJ010000066.1 GCA_021107705.1 Thermoanaerobaculales bacterium
GGCGCTCTTTCTGGTGATCCGTCTGGTGGATCTGGTGATCCAGGGCCAAGCGGCTCTGATGTTCAATTCCGGTTTCCTGAGCCTTCTGTTCTGGATTGAGAACGGGTTGTTCCTGTACGGGATGTTTCTCCTGGCCGGAAGCCGGCGGCAGAATTTCTCGAACGTCATGCGGGCCTCCCTGGTGATCGTTTTCACCGGCGCCCTCTATCGATTCGACAGCTACATCGTGGCCTACGATCCTGGACCGGGATGGTCGTACTTTCCGTCCCTTCCGGAGTTGTTCATTACCTTTGGCATCATTGGTCTTGAAATCGCGCTCTACATTGTCATCGTCAAGATATTCCCGATTCTCGCCGGCCGGATGCCGGTGGAATCGCAGACTTGAGGAGGGGCCCATGGCACAAATGATCACCATTGACCCGATCACCCGCATCGAAGGCCATCTGCGCATCGACGTCGAGGTGGATCGCGGCAAAGTCCAAAATTCCTGGTCCTCCGGTCAGATGTGGCGAGGCATCGAGAAGATCCTGGAAGGTCGGGATCCGCGCGATGCGTGGATCTTCACTCAGAGAATCTGCGGCGTGTGTACGACGGTGCACGCGATCGCATCGGTGCGTGCGGTTGAAAACGCTCTCGACATCGAGATTCCGCTCAATGCGCAGCTGATTCGCAACCTGCTGGTTACGGCTCACTCCCTGCACGACCACATCGTCCACTTCTATCACCTGTCGGCCCTTGATTGGGTCGATGTGGTCTCAGCCCTCGACGGCAACCCCAAGAATGCCTCGAAACTGGCCGAGAGCCTGTCTGCGTGGCCGGGCAACTCCGTCAAGGAATTGCAGGCCGTCAAGGACAAGCTCGCGGGCTTCGTAAGCCGTGGACAGCTGGGTATTTTCACAAACGGCTACTGGGGTCACCCGGCGATGAAGCTGCACCCGGACGTCAATTTGCTGGCGGTGAGCCACTATCTGCAGGCGTTGGAATATCAGAAGAAAGCCAATCAGGTTGTTGCAATCCTGGGTGCCAAGACCCCGAACATCCAGAATCTCGCGGTTGGCGGTGTGGCCAACGCCATCAACCTCGACAACGAGGCGACGCTCAACATGGCTAAACTCTACGCGGTCAAGGGACTCCTTGAGGAGGTCCAGCAATTTGTCGAGCAGGTGTATATGCCTGACGTGGCCGTCATCGGCGGGATGTACGCACCCTGGCTGTCCTACGGCGCCGGTGTCACCAGCTACCTCTCGGTGCCCGATCTTCCGATCGACACCAAAGGCACGGTGTTCGATCTGCCGGGAGGCACGATCTTCAACGGCGACCTCGGAACAACCCGTCAGTTCGAGTCCTTCGACGACCCATATTTCCGTGACAACATCACGGAGAACATTACGAGGGCCTGGTATGAGGACACCGAGGCGACTCGACATCCTTTCCAGGGTCAGACCAACCCCGCCTATTCGGAACTCGACCACGACGGCAAGTACTCGTGGGTCAAGGCGCCGCGCTTCAACGACCAGGTCATGCAGGTCGGTCCGCTGGCAGCGGTACTGGTGGGATTCGTCGGCGGCCACGAGCCCACTCAACGGTGGGCGACCTGGATGCTGAAGACTGCCGGTTCGGTTGCCGGCGCGAAACTGGGGCCGAGCGTGCTGCATTCCACTTTGGGTCGGCACGCAGCCAGGGCTATCCGGGCAGCGGTCGTCGCCGAGACGGCGGTTGGCCACTGGCAACGGCTGGTTGAGAACATTGGGGGCGGCGACACCACCAGCTTCACTCCGTGGGAGTACCCCAAGGGCGAGGTCCAGGGATTCGGTTTTCACGAGGCCCCTCGCGGGACCCTGTCTCATTGGGTGGTCATAGAGGACGGCAAGATCAAGAATTACCAGTGTGTCGTTCCATCGACCTGGAATGCCGGGCCGCGAGATGATAAGGACCGCAAGGGGCCTTACGAGGCTTCTCTTGTCGACAATCCGGTCGCAGATCCAAAGAGACCGTTGGAGGTCTTGCGTACTATTCATTCCTTCGATCCGTGTCTCGCCTGCGCGATTCACACCCTGGACCCAGACGGGACAGAGGTTTCGAAGGTTCAGACGTTGTAGCGTTTGAAAACGACCCGAAACGCCCGGCTGTTGTCGGGCGTTTCTTTGTTGGGGTTGGCTATTCACCCTCGACGATCACGGCAGACCGGGTCATTCTCGGAATGAACTGCCCGAAGGAATCGGGAACTGTCGTGACCCGACTCCGCAGGGCTCGATGTATCATGTGTCAATGACTGAATGCGCACCGATTCGGATTTTGGGCGTCGGAAATGTACTCACCTCGGACGATGGGCTTGGACCCACGGTCATCAAGCATCTCGAGGCGAAATATACGTTTGCCGACGCTGTTGAGATCATTGACGTCGGTACCCCCGGCCTCGACTTTACGCCCTACCTTGCGAGTGCGCGATCGGTGATCGTCGTCGATTCGGTTCGCGGCGAATCGGAGCCGGGGACGATTCGTGTGTGGCGGGACGAGGAAATCCTCGCGGCGCCCCCCGTTGCGCGCACAAATCCTCATGAACCGGGTCTGCGCGAAGCCCTCATGGCCACCGAGTTGACGGACTCCAGCCCTGAGGAAATCGTTCTCATCGGAGTCATTCCGGAAAGGGTGGAGGCCGGAACGGCCTTGAGCAACGTGGTGCAGGAGGTTGTGCCGGACGTCATAAGCCGAGTTCTTGCCGAATTGGACCGCCTCGGGGTCTCGGCACGTCAGAGGGAACAGCCTCTTGACCCGGATATTTGGTGGGAGTGAGATGAATTACCGGCTGCTGGAGAAATGGCTGGTGATTCTGGTGGCGCTTCACAGTCTCGGCGTCGCGGTGGTCTTGGTTGGAATGCCGAGATGGGCCGCCGTTTTTGGCGGCTGGGGCGAGGTTGACACGGTGTTTTTTATTCGCCAGGGTGGGGTCTTTCACTTGGTCGTGGCCGTCGGCTACCTCATGGAGTATTTTCGCCATGGAACAGTGAGACTGTTGCTCACGGCAAAATGTGTCGCGGTAGTTTTTCTGCTGTTGTCCTGGCTCGGCGATAGCCATGGCGCCTGGGCGTTGCCCCTGGCAACCCTGAGCGACGGTTTCATGGCTCTTGTGGTTTTTCTGGCTCACCGAGCAGTTGACCGACCTTCATGAACGGGTCCTCGCATCCGCCGTCGTCCGGAACCTCGGCGCCGAGTTCTTCGTAGGTTTCCAAGATCCGGTCACAGCCGAAATCGACCGTCGTATCGAGGATGTCTCTGATTTTCGCCATCAGCGGTTGGGCGCGGGGATCTGTCTCGATGACACTCATGATGTTCGCTCGGATGAGGCGTATTGCCCGGCATACCTGTTCCGCCGGAATCCCCTCACCGTGGCGTCTTGACGCCAGGTCCTTACAGTAATCCGTAAAAATTCCCTTTTCATTGGTTCTGATTGCGTTCAAGAAGTGGCGATAAACGATGGTGACTCGCCAGTCGAGAACTTCCTCCGAAATGGCGCGGTAGTGTTCCAACCCGTCGAATTTTCCGGCCTGGATGACTTGGCTCAAGACCTGTTGACGGATCTCTTCCATGTGGTATTCGAGCAGCTTGTGAATAACGAGGTTTGGTCGAACCCATGGCGCTTTCATGGCCGCTTCGTTTCGGTGATTCCACTCGACGGCATCGGTCTTTCGATGTTCGAGAAGGAACGGGAGACGCCGGCATATGAGAAGGCGGCCGCGAGGACGCCAGTCTAATCTCTCCCAGGTACGGTGGGGGTTCGCCAACAGGTCCTTGTCGATATGAGAGGCCATCCACGGACGTTCAAACGGCCGGTCACCGAGAATTCTGCCCAGAATATCTCGGCCCGGGATTCCTACGCGGCACAATGTCTTCGGTATGTGAAGCGGTCGAGGGCTACGCTCCCCGTCGTGCAGATGAGTCAACTTGAACAATTCACGATGACTCATCGTCGTATCGGGACTGGCCAACAGCACCTCGCGCTGCTGGAGTATATCCTTCTTCCGAATGACGGCTCGAAAAAACGGCGCCATCTCCCTGATGTGGAGGTAGGGTATGGCGGTATGGCCGTGGCCGCCCAGGATGCGGCGGTTCCATACCTTGGTGAGCCAGGTTTCGAGAAAGAAGTACAGAGGTGGATACTCACACCAGTCGGAGAACAGGGCTGCAAAGCGGGTTATGCATGAAGGGATGGAATCGTCGAAGTCTGCGAGCATCTCCTCGCCGCGGGCTTGTGACCGAGCGTAGATATGGGCGCCGTCCGGTGGGCTTGACTCGTTAAGGACGCTGCCTTGGCGTGGATAGTTGCACGCGGCAATCGAGGAGGCAAAGATGAACATCTTCAAGTTGAGAGTGCGGCACTCATCGAGGACGAATCGGAGTCCTTTGATATTGGTTCGTTCGTAGTCTGGGTGTTCTTCGCCGGTGAAGTCGTAGTGGGCGGCGAGGTGGAGGACATAATCGGCGCCACCCTGATTCCGTACCCGCTTGAATGCCTCGGAAACCAGATCCGCGTGTCGAATATCAACCTGAAGCCATGAAATGTTCTTGTGGATCGGAGCTCCACACCTCAGTTGAGATCGCCGAGCCATGGCTGTGATGTGAAAATCTTTCTTCAGACCATCGAGAACGTGGCGGCCGATAAAGCCGGAAGCGCCGGTAATGATGAGACGTGGAAGCGTCATACCGGGGTCAGTGTAGCGTACCTGATGACGAAGGGGCGGCGGGATTGTGAAGGGTGGACGGGGCGAAATCTTGTTGGAAAGTGTGGGTTAGGGGGCGCGTTATTTCACACCGTTGATCGAAGCATGTATGTGGGTCCTCGACGCCTTCGCCGCGCGGCTGAGAGCAGCCGACAGTTCCTTCTCAGCCTCCGTCGAAGAACCCGCCGATTCCGCCGAGCTGGCCCAGGACCGAGCCTTCGCCCTTGTTTTTGCCGCCGGCTTGGGGCGCCGCCTGCCAAATGCGTCCTGCGAGGCGGCTGAAGGGCAGACTCTGGAGCCAGACTTTGCCCGGTCCGGTGAGCTTGGCAAAGAAGAAGCCCTCGCCGCCGAAGATCGCCGATTTCACTCCCCCAACCATCTCGACGTCATAGGTGATGTTCTGATCGAGAGCAACGATACAGCCCGTGTCCACCCGCAGAACCTCGCCGGGGCCGAGATCTCTCTCGACGATCGTGCCGCCGGCATGGACGAAGACCATGCCGTCGCCCTCGAGTTTTTGCATGATGAAGCCTTCGCCACCAAAGAGGCCCACGCCGATTTTCTTCTGGAAAGCGATCCCGATGGAGACGCCCTTCGCTGCGCACAGGAATGCGTCTTTTTGGCAAACGATTTTTCCGCCGTGCCGGCTCAGGTCCAGGGGTATGATCTTGCCGGGGTAGGGTGAGGCAAAAGCGATTCTGGCTTTCCCCTGTCCATGATGGGTGAAGACGGTCATGAAGAGGCTCTCGCCGGTGAGCATGCGTTTCCCTGCTCCCACCAACTTGTCCATGAACCCGCCCTGCTGGTTGGCGCCGTCACCGAAGATTGTCTGCATTTGAATGCCGTTGCCCATGTACATCATACCGCCGGCTTCGGCCACGACGCTCTCGCCGGGATCGAGTTCCACTTCGACGAACTGCATCTCGTGACCGAAGACCTCGAAATCAACCACGTCGGCGCCTTGGCCTCGTCCGACCGGTGGTGGAGGTATGGCGGGGGCGGCGCCGGAAAATTCCGGCATACTGGAGGCCGGGACCCAGCCTTTCATGCCCTCCGTGAAGACATGATCATTCATCGAATAAGCGCCGCTTTCCAATTTCTGTACCAGGTCTCCCCGGCTCATCGGGCCGATGCTCTGCCCGTTCTGGGCTACATACCATTGTTTGTCGCTCATCTTTCCTCCCGAGAAATGGTCTCATTGTCTGAATGCGCAGTATACGCCAGCACATTGCCCAACCAAGCTATCACTGACACATCATTCCCCAAATCAAGTAGGTCGGGAATGAAGCCAGACTCGTAGCCATGACGCAGGCTCCGGCGAGGTCCAGATCACCGCCCATTTCTTGTGCGACGGCTGTGGAGGCAACTGCGGTCGGAGTTGCCAAAAGCAGAATACCTACCAGGCGTGGGGTGCCGTCAATTTGGAGAAAATGCATCAGGACGATTCCGAGTGCGGGCACTGCGGCGAGTTTGAGGAAGGTGGATACGGCCACAGCTTCGGTGCTCTCGCGCAGGGTTCGTGCGCCCATTTGGGCGCCGAGAGCCAGGAGGGCGCCGGGCATCGCGATGTTCCCCAAGAGGTGCAGAAAACTGTCGAGCCAGACCCATGGTTCCCAGGCCATCAGGCTTGACAGCAGGCCTCCGGCCACACCCAATACGACCGGATTGAGGATGATGGCCTTGAATGCACTGAAACCACTGTGGCCTTCGGCCCCGACGAGGGCCGCCACAGCGAGGATGTTCTGAAACGGAATGAGGATTGCGGCCGTTACGGCCGCTACAGCCAGGGCCTCCTCTCCCGCTGCAGCGTAGATGACGGGGAAGCCCATGTAGACGAGATTTCCCCGCACCGTTGCCTGTACGATGACACCCAGTCGCGCGGCGGGTTCCCGCCGAAGGACGGCGTAGGCCAGGCCGGCGGCCCCGGCCGCCCCAGTGGCGGCGAGGCATACGGCGATCATCTGGCCAGAAAAGGCGGTGTCGAGCTGAGCTTTTCCCAGCAGCTGCAGCAGGAGTGCCGGGATGGCGAACCAATAGATGATGCGGTTCAGATCTCGAACGAAGATCTCGTTAGCCCACCCGAGCCGCCGAGCCAGGGCTCCGAGACCGATGAGGAGAAAGACCGGGATGATGCCCGAGAGAACTGCCATGAAGACGAGGGTACCTCATCCGGCGAAGCCGCAACCAAAGCCTTCCGACTTCGCCTGGCAGCTCTCAAGTCTCAGGTCTCAAGTTCAGGCTCAGGCATCAGGGGTCCTGAAATCTGAAACCTGGTACCTGTAACCTGGGACTTCTACCCGGCGGGCCGGCCTGTCGCTTCTTGGTTCCGGCTCTGCCGGGTTGGTAACTGAGATGTTCCCACATTGAAGTGGCTGTCCAGAGATGTCAGGAATTGGTTATCATGCGGGTTAATGGTGGAGGGTGCATGCGTATTCGTGTTGTTGGGATAGTCGTGGTTTTTCTTGGGCTGGGGGTTCTTACTTCCTCCGGTGATGCGGATCC
Organism: Thermoanaerobaculales bacterium; assembly: GCA_021107705.1. Lineage (GTDB taxonomy): Bacteria > Acidobacteriota > Thermoanaerobaculia > Thermoanaerobaculales > Sulfomarinibacteraceae > JAIOSJ01. The sequence goes on from JAIOSJ010000066.1 coordinate 7,221, forward strand.
CGCTGGTCGGGCCTTTGAAATTGGTGACTATTACCGTACGGCCTTTGTGGGCTCACCCCAAGCCGATGCACAGGCCGGGAGAGTGGCGTTCACGGTACGAAGGTATGAACTCGAGAAGGCCGAGAATTGGTCCGAGCTTTGGACCATGGCGGTGGACGGAACCGAACTGCGGCAGATGACCTTCGGCCATCACAGTGATGGGTCCCCAGTTTTCTCTCCCGATGGGAATCGGCTGTATTTCATTTCCGACAGGGATGGAGGCGCTCAGCTGTGGGTGATGGCCGTCGACGGCGGTGAGCCGCGTCAATTGACCTACTTGCCGGGAGGCCTGTCCGATCCTGTGCTCTCGCCGGACGGCAGACATCTAGCTGTGACCGCTGAGGTCTATCCCGAGTGCGGAGGTGACGCCGAGTGCAACCTCACGCTCGCGGATGCCTTGGCGAAGAGCCCTCTGAAAGTCCACGTCGCCGATGACCTTCTCTACCGCCACTGGACCTCGTGGCGGGACGGAAAATTCCGTCACATCCTCCTCCTGGACACGAAGAACGGGAAGGTCGTGCGAGACCTCACCCCAGGTCGCTGGGACAGTCCTATTTTCTCGGCCGGTGGAGGAAATGGGTACGCGTTTTCGCCCGACGGCAGAAGCCTCTGCTTTGTCTCCAACCGCGATGCCGATCAAGCGACCTCAACCAATGCTGATCTTTGGCTGGTCGATGTCGAAGGTGACGGAGCGCATCCTGAAGCTCGCAATCTCAGTATTGGGAATCAAGGGTGGGACGGTCACCCACGGTTCTCTCCGGACGGTAACTCCATTGCCTACCTGAGCCAAGAAACCCCGGGCTACGAGGCCGACCTGGTGCGCCTGGCGGTCGTCGACCTCGCCTCGGGGAAAACGAGATATCTGACGGATCGCAGGGCCTTCGACAATTGGGTTGACGACATGCGTTGGGCGCCGGACGGCAGAGAACTCGTGTTTCAGGCCCAGGTCGGAGGGCGAACGCCGCTTTACCGGATCGAGGCAAAGGGAGGCAGAGCCGAGAAAATCCACACCGACGCGACCTTGGGTGGTTGGACTATGGTCAGGGAGGGGACCTCGGTCCTCTATATGGCCAGTGGTATCGGGCGGCCGCCGGAGATTTACCGCGTGAAGATAGGAGAGGAAGAGGCGCGCAGGCTCACCTGGTTCAATGCGGCCTTGGAGAATGAGGTAGACATTCGCCCGCCCGAGGAGATGTGGTTGGAGGGTGACGGTGGGGAAATGCTGCATGCGTGGGTGGTCAAACCTCACGGATTCGACCCAAAGAAGAAATTCCCGCTCATCCTCAACGTGCACGGCGGTCCTCAGATGCAGTGGAAGGACCGTTACCGCGGCGACTGGCAGGTCTATCCCGGCAAGGGATATATCGTGGTTTTTCCCAACCCGACGGGGTCTGCCGGCTTCGGCCAGGATCTTGTCGATGGCATCGCCTGTGATTGGAATGGTCGGGTCTATCGAGATGTCATGCGCATCACCGATCAGTTGGTGGATCTCCCATGGGTGGACGAGGACCGCCTCGGCGCCATGGGCTGGTCATGGGGTGGCTACATGATGATGTTCTTTGAAGGGCACACAACACGGTTCAAGGCCCTGGCTTCGATGATGGGAGTGTATGACCTGCGGTCGATGTACAGTTCCACGGAAGAGCTGTGGTTTCCGGAGCACGATCTGTGCGGACCGCCCTGGGAGAACGCGGAGAACTATCGAAAGTGGTCACCATCAACCTATGTGAAGGACTTTGCAACGCCATGTCTGGTCATCACCGGGGAGCAGGATTTCAGAGTTCCCTACACGCAGAGCCTTCAGTTCTTCACCGATTTGCAGAAACAGGGCATACCGTCGCGTCTCGTGGTGTTTCCTGAGTCGGGCCACTGGCCGAGTTGGTATGAGATGGCCTTTTATTACACAGTGCATCTGGACTGGTTCGAGCGCTGGCTCGGTGGTGGCGGGCCCCCGTGGTCGCCTGAGGCCTTCATGAGAAATCAGGTGTTTTCCGAGTAGAATTGGGTATATAGAAGTCAAAGGGTCAAAAGGGTCAAAAGAGTTAAAGAGTATAAGAGTTAAAGGGTTAAAGAGACTCAAGAAGAACAGGAGCAGGACATGGCTGGAATATTCAAGGCTTATGACATTCGGGGGACTTATCCCGATCAGGTGACCGAGGACATCGCGTTCAAGGTCGGTTATTACTTTCGTGACCTGCTGGATGAGGATGACCTCGCGCGCGGCCCTGTCGTAGTGGTTTCGCGGGACATGCGTGATCACTCAACTCCTCTTGCCGAGGCATTGCAAAGGGGTCTGCGGGCCCGCGGCGTCTCTGTGATCGACATCGGGGTCGCGGACACGCCGCAGAATTACTTCGGCGTTGGTCATCTCAAGGCTTCAGGCGGAATTCAGGTGACCGCCAGCCACAATCCGGCCCAATACAACGGCTTCAAGATGTCTCGGCGAGATGCCATACCGGTCGCCTACGACACCGGCATCGAGAAACTCGAGGCATTGGTCAATGGCAGCACCGTGGACACCGGTATGGCGCCGAAGGCCGAAAAGACCGACCGGGACGTCTTTGCGGAATACATCGAGCACGTTCTGTGCCGCTACTCGCGGCATGAGCCGCGCATGAAGGTTGCCGTCGATGCCGCCAACGGGATGGGCGCCATTTATGGGCCGATCCTCGACCGGCTCAACATCGAGCTGGTTCCTCTGTTCTTTGAATTGGATGGGACCTTCCCGAATCACGAGGCCAACCCACTCAAGTTGGAGAATCTGGTGGATCTTCAGGCCGCAGTACTTGAACACAACCGCAATTTTGGCGTCTCTTTTGACGGCGATGCCGATCGGGCCATGATGATCGACGAGAAGGGCAGGGTCATTTCCGCGGATCTCATCACCGGTTTGCTCGCGCCGCGTTTTCTGAAAAATGAGCCGGGGGCCGCCATCGTCTATGACCTTCGCTCCTCCTGGTCGACAAAAGAGGCCATCGAGAAAGCAGGGGGCAAGCCTATTCGCGAAAGAGTGGGACATAGTTTCCTGAAAGCAACGATGCGGCGCCATAACGCTCCTTTCGGTGGAGAACTCGCCGGTCATTTCTACTTCCGCGATAATTTTACGGCCGATTCCTCGATCATGGCACTGATCGAAGTTCTGGACTTGTTGCGAGAGACGGGCAAGAACCTCTCCGATCTGGTCGAGCCTTTGAGGCGCTACTTTGCGACCGGCGAAATCAACTTCCATGTGGATGACAAGGAGGGCATGATTCGCAGATTGGCCGGGGACTTCGGCGACGGAGAAGTGGATTATCTCGATGGCATCACAGTGCAATATGCCGACTGGTGGTTCAATGTTCGGCCTTCGAATACCGAGCCTTTATTGCGCCTCGTGTTGGAGGCCCGCTTCGAGGTCCTCATGGTGGAGAAGAAAGAGCTTCTATTGGGATATCTCGGGACACCGGAGGGTTAGCGCAAAAAAAGGCGCCGCAGATGCGGCGCCGACCTTCAGGGGAATAAAGGAGAATTACTTCTTGGCGGCAGCTTTTGCGGCCGGCTTGCGCGCGGCGGGTTTGCGCGCGGCGGGTTTGCGGGTAGCTGCTTTGGCGGCGGGCTTCGCCTCTTTGGTGCGTAGTTTTTCGACGGCCTTCGACAGATCGGAGACTTTTTTGTTGAGCGCCCGGATTTCGTCTTTGGTCGGAACTCCCATGCGGTGGATGACGGTGGTCATCGTCTCGTCGAGAGTCTGACCGAAGGTGTCCCAATAACTCTCGGCAACGGTCTTGACGCCGCTGGCCGCACCCTTGGCTTTTTCGAGGTGCTCTTTGCCCTTGCTCTCGATTTCCTCTCCCTTTTCCATCAGGTTCTTGAGGAACTTGGCGCCTTCTTCCTCGGCTGCCGCGAACGCGCCGAGTCCGGCAAGCCAGACCTTGTGGGCATTTTCCAATACTTCGTTTTGGACTTCTTTTGCCTTCTTCATGGTGTCACTCCTTTGCCGATATCGGCGGTTTTGTGGTTCCGGTAACGCCGCGTTGCGGCATTGCGCACATTCAGAATATAACGCACTGCGGCAAGAGTGTCAAGGTATTTTTTGCCGCTTTGCGGCAAAAAAATGTATATTTGAGAAAATAATGAGGTTAACTGTAGGAAAATCTGAGAAGGTCCGAGCATTTCACCGATTACTCAGGGTCTTTTGTCAAAATGCGGCAAAAATCCGGGGCACTCCAATGAGCTGTCTACCCTCAGTTGTCAGCAGTCAGCCTAGCCGTCTGCAAAACTCCAAGAGATAGCCACAAAAAGGCACAAAGATAGGGTCAAAAAGGTCAAAGAGTCTAAGAGTCAAAGAGGTCAAGACCCCTGGATACGGAGCTGGAGTGCGATTGCCCAGCCCGCACAGCCGATAGCGCCCGGCTCGGCCGGGCTATTCCCACCCGTCGGGGAATCCGGTGTCGACGGCGATTGCCGAGGCCACCAGCTCTTTGGCGGCTTTGGCATAGGGCAGCAGGGCGAAGATGCCTCCCTTTGCGAGCTTGAGTTTGCCGCCCATAATGCCGACGATCGGGTCCAGCTTGCCGGCAAGGACTCTTTTCCATGCAGCGGGCTTGGCCTTGATGACAAAGGGAACGTCATCGAGATCGGCCGAAGTGATGGCTTTCGCGCCACGGCTGTCGCCGTGCCAGAGGTCGGCCACAACCACGCGCTCTTCCGGGATGCCCATGTCGTCGTCAGGGGTCATCACCATGCCGATCGCGCCCTCCCATTTGGCGGCCGCTTTCTTGTATTCGGCGTTGTTGTTGATCTCTTCGTGCCACTCCTGGGCCCACTTGTCGGTGAAAATCTCTGCTGCCATCGTTAATTTCCTCCCAATTCGATCGTTCTCTAAGCATAAACAAGCGCTGAGGAATGGACAAGTAGGTTTTGCGTTTCAATGATCAACAGGAAATGTACTGCTTTTTTCGCATCCGAACAAGGCCCAGGAAAACTTTTCGGCCCGGCGGGTGCGCGAAGGTGTATATGCAGGTTGCCATGTCTGAATCTACCGTCGTTCAGGAACCCAAGAAGTAGAGAATTTTGTCTTATTTCTCCGTTTCCTGGCTTCCTGGATTCCTTATTCAATCCTCTTATTCCGGCATCATATGCGCCAGTATTGTTGTCAAAACTCGGAGTCGTCGGTCGGCCGACAAAGCACGTTGTAAGAACGACTTGCCTTTCCATCGATTTCGGCTTGCCTCGCCTTTCGAAGCAGCTTGAGGGTCAGATGTTAACCCTCACCGGTCGCCGCTGCCAAAGCCCTGCCCGAATATCGACCGACGTAGGGTCGGAAGCTCTCGGTTACCTTGCGCGGAATGGGGACGTAGGTCAGAAGCCCGCGTGACTGAAGCTCTCCTTCGAAGAGCCAGGTCTGGACCTGATGGATATTGACTCTGGCGATGTCTCGTCTGCCGAAGACATTTGCGAGATAAAGGGCGGCAAAGGAGCGGACCTCGTGTTCTTCCAGGCAGATCGGCCAAGGTTGCACGGAGTCGTCAAGGGGGAATCGCTCCCGCCGAATGGTGGGTGGGTTCTGTCTCACGTGGATGAAGAGCCGATTGAAGGCGGTTGCCATGAGTCGCATGTTGATACAGCGTATTGCCGGGATCCATAGTTCGTCTTGACCCCCCGCAGCATTGTCGCCGATCTGGTCGAATGTACCGTCAATACCGTCTTTCAGGTGCATGAAATCCGTAATTTCCGCTTCGTCTCCAGTTCTCAGGCGGAGGGGAAAGACCCAGAAAGGAATGACATCGAGATCCTTGCTCTGGACTTCAACGGCGTGGTGGTATTGCACTTCCTGTTTGCCGTCTTCGTGGGCACGAAAGAGTCGATGGCAGTTCGTGCAGAAATGCAGTACAGCGTCGATGTCGTAGCGGAATTCGTAGCCACAGGTCGGACACTCCATCGGCTGAAAACGAAGGGATGCGCCGGTCTTTCGAGCCTCGGGAGGAAGATCGACCAGGAGGTCGGTCGGAACAAAACGACCGGGACCGGCCACGGAATGGCTCCCGCTGTCCACCAACAGCTCTTCGTGGATACCGGGCGCCTTGACCTCGGCCACCCACCACGGTCGCCAGACCACGGCGCGAGCCTCTTCCACAAATGAGGAGCCGAGTTTGATTGTCTGGATCGTGCGGTTGAGTTGTTTGCGACTGAGGTTGCCGCGTGCCGAGTCGATTGCCTCCGGTGCGAGATTGAAAGGCGCCGTGCGCACCTCATCGGCGAGCTGGGCTGCGGGAATCAGCGCTTTGAGGTAGCTCAATTTTCCCATTTCCGGAAGATTAATGCTCTTCTGAGCGGTGATGGCTGTTTCTACGGTTCCCATCGTAAAAAGAAGACACTTGTCCTGGGTCCTGCGATCCCGCCCGAAGGCCGCTTGATAGAGAGTTCCTACGGCGTGGCGATAGGGGGAGAAGAAGTGTTGGCTGCGAACGATTTCGAGGCCGGCCGATAGTTTGTTGCGGTAGAAATCCGCCTTGAGTGAGACCGCTCGCTCGGCCGCGGCGGAGGCGGCTTCGATATCTGCGCGAACGGTCATGCCGCCCGTAGGACTGCCCTGAGTGGCCTGCCGTTCGAGGGGCGCAACTGATCGTTTGTACAGTTTGAGGTAGTGTTTGTATCGCAGATGATCGAGGATGGTTTCGCGTAGATCCTTCTCCGATCTCACCTTCTCCGGGATCGCGACCTGGAGAATGTCGTCTTGGCCGATGACCAGATGATGGCTGCCGCAGAAGGAACAGAGGGCGGCATGGTGAAGGACGGGCACCTCAACATCGGCGCCACACTCGGTGCATCGTACGGCCACCGAATAGGCCTCATCCACTTCGGACTCGATCTCGGCGGTTGCTCGCCGCGCCATGCCGCCGACGGTGTCAAACGGTCCAGCCTTCGGTTTGGAGGCTCCATTCGGGCCTTGGTTGGAGGGACTGAGTTTCCGGCCGCTGTCTTTGGGTAGGCCCTGGAGGGCGAGTGGACTCCATTCGGTGTAGATGAGGCCCCATGCGGCCCCGATGAGGGCGATCGGGCCCAGGTATTCCAGGAATGGTCCGCGGGCGATGAACAGGGACACTTGGGCCATGAGTACGCCGAGGACGACCTCAATGACGGGCCGACCAGCCGCCGCAAGTCCACTCCCGGGCATAATTCCGTTGAACACGACGACGAGAGCGGGATCGGCCTTTTCCCGGCGAAGAAAGGCCCAGGACAGTGCCGCAGCCAGGGGCGGAGTGACGAGTGAGAACAAAAACCACGAGAGGCTCATGACTCCAGTCTATCGTGTCAATCGGAACGAACGGGCTCGGGTTACAATCTGCCTCATGAGCGAATTCAAGGATCTGAAATTTCTCGTCACTGGTGGTTCCAGCGGAATCGGTCTGAGCGTTGCCCAATTCCTTTGTCGCGGCGACGCATTGGTGTGCATCGTCGGCAGAAGACAGGAGGCTCTCGACGAGGCGGTCGCCGATCTGGGCGAACGAGCCTGGAGCTGCCGATGTGATATTGCCGATGCGGCCCAGGTCGGTTCTCTCGCCGAGATGGTTGCGGCTCGATGGGGAAGTCTCGACGGACTGGTGAATAACGCCGGGATCGCCCCTATGGCCGATCTTGAAGGCACCCAAGTCGAAATGTGGGATGAGACCTTTGCCGTGAATGCGCGGGGACCCTACCTCATGACCAGGGCGCTGCTTCCTCTGCTCCGGGCCGCTCAAACACCATCGGTGGTCAATGTCTCATCAACCTTGGCCGAAAAGGCCATTCCCGGGATGGTGGCCTATAACTCGGCCAAGGCGGCGCTGAACCAGTTCACTCGGTCGGTGGCCCTCGAATTGGCCCCTAAAGTGCGGGTGAACGCCGTGATGCCCGCAGTCGTCGACACCCCGATCCACTTGGGCCGAGGAATGTCCTCGGCTCAGGTCAAGGGTATGGGAAGAATCCATCCGTTGGGACGGGTTGGGACCCCCGAGGACGTTGCCGAGTTGGTGTGCTTCCTGCTCTCCGGCCGTTCGTCATGGATAACCGGCGCGATCTTGCCCATCGATGGCGGCATGATGGCAACGTGAGAAGATCGGGGTCGAAAGGGGGATTCATGGATTTCAGTGACAAAACAGTTCTCATCACCGGCGCCTCGTCGGGAATCGGTGCGGCCTGCGCCGAAGCCTTTGCCCAAGGCGGTGCAGATTTGGTTCTCGCGGCAAGAAGGATGGATCGCCTGGAGGCAGCGGCCGCCGACCTTTGTACTCGGTTTGAAATCGAAGTGCGTATTGCCGCCGTCGATGTCCGTTCGCGTGATGTGGTCGATGCCTTTGGCGCCGATCTGGAGGCCGACGGGGTGAATATCGACATTCTGGTCAACAACGCCGGGCTGGCCCGGGGACTCGCTCCGGTACACGAGGGCGATGTCGCCGATTGGGACGAGATGATCGACACCAATGTCAAGGGGTTGTTGAATGTAACTCGGACCATCGTCAGGGGGATGGTGGATCGGGGTGAAGGGCACGTGATCAATATCGGTTCCATCGCGGGTCACGAGACCTATGCGAACGGCGTCGTTTACTGTGCCACCAAACACGCCGTTGCGGCTATCACCAGAGGACTCGGCATCGACACCTTGGGGACCGGAGTTCGGGTGTCATCCGTAGATCCCGGCCTTGTGAATACAGAATTTTCCGTCGTGCGGTTTCATGGAGATCAAGAGCGCGCCGATGGGGTCTACGCAGGGATGACGCCTCTGTCCGCCCGGGACGTTGCGGACGCGGTTCTCTTCTGTGCCTCCCGGCCGGCGCACGCCAATGTCCGGGAGATGGTGCTCATGCCTGCCGACCAGGCGGCCGCGGTCTACGTTCATCGCGACGAAAACCGATGAGAAGGTCCGGCTAAATGGCTCCGCCGGGTTAGAATCTATTCATGGATATCCATTCTGAGACCATTTTCGACAAGATCATCGCGGGTGAGATTCCGTGCCACAAGGTGTATGAGGATGAACACGTTCTGGTCTTCCTCGACATCGGTCCGATCAGTCCGGGCCACACCTTGGTGATCCCGAAGGAACGCAAAGCCTTCCTTCACCTTCTGAGTGACCAGGCGGCCGAGGCCGTAGGGAGGGTTCTCCCCAGGCTGTGCAGGGCAGTGATGGCAGCCACCGGCGCCGAGGCCTACAATATCCTGCAGAACAACGGCAGTGAGGCTCATCAGGTAGTTATGCATGTGCACTTTCACATCATTCCGCGCTTCGGCTCAAGGGGACTGGGGATCGGGTGGGATACGGGTTCGCTGGAGAGCCGGGATGCGGAAGTGCTCCTGGAAAAGATGCATGCCGCCCTTGCAGAATCGGCGGAAGGGGAGTGACCGGTGCTTGACGGAATTCTCTCCGCAGAACAACTGAGGGTTCTGAAGGAAGAGCGTCGGCTCCTGACCTCAGTGGCTGAAGAACTGGCCGCCCAGGATATTCCTCAGGAGGATCGAGCCGCTCTGGCAGCTTCGGTGGAGCAACTGGATGATCTGTTCCTGGTTGTCGTGGTGGGGGAATTCAACGCGGGGAAGAGCACGCTGTTGAACGCTCTCGTAGGAGAGCCGGTCTTGGCGGAGGGAGTCACACCCACGACCTCCCGGATTCACCTCCTGCGCTGGGGTGAGACCGTCTCCCGGTCAGTTCTCGATGACGGCGTCGAATTGGTCCAATTGCCGCTGCCGCTTCTGCGCGAGGTGACGCTGGTGGACACTCCGGGGACCAATGCCCTCGAGCGCCGACATGAAGCTCTGACCGACGAGTACGTTCCTCGGTCCGATCTCGTGCTCTTCGTGACCTCGGCGGATCGCCCCTTCTCCGAAAGCGAGCGGGTCTTTCTCGAGCGCGTCCGCGAGTGGGGCAAGAAGGTCGTCGTGGTGGTCAACAAGGTTGACATTCTGCGTGGGGATGGTGCGTTGGAAGAGATTCTCGGCTACATCAGGGAGCATGGAGAGAATCTGCTGGGCGTCGTCCCGAAGATCTTCCCGGTTTCGGCCGTCCAGGCCTGTGATGCCCGGGCCTCCGAGCAAGTGGATGGCTACAGGGACAGCGGACTGCCGGATCTCGAGGTCTTCTTGAGGGAAGTTCTCGACCGCGGGGAACGTGTTCGTTTGAAGTTGGGAAATCCGATTGGTGTCGCCGAAAGACTGATAACTCGAACGCTCGAAGCTGTCGGTCGAAGACAGGAGGTGCTGGTCGAGGATCAGCGGACTCTCGAAGACATCGACCGGCAACTCGGTGTGTACTCGGCCGATGTCCGGCGGGAGTTCGAGCTGCGTCTGTCGGACATGGACGGTGTACTCAAGGGCCTTGAACTCCGCGGAGTGGATTTCTTTGACCAGACCCTGCGCCTCGGGCGTCTGCCGCAGCTTTTCAACAAGGAGAGGTTGCGCGATGAGTTCGAAGCTCGTGTCGTGGATACTGTCCCTGCGGAGTTGGAAACCAAGGTTGAGTCGCTCATCGACTGGCTCATCGCCTCGGATCTCAACCAGTGGCAGGCAGTCGTGCAGCACGTCAACAAACGCCGGTCGGTGCACGAAAACAGGGTCGTCGGCGAGATCGGATCGCAATTCGACTACGATCGAGAGAGTCTCTTGAACACCCTGGGTCGTGAGGCCCGTGAAAGCCTTGAGACCTACGATCGCGCCGGCGAGGCCCGCACAATGGCCGAGGATGTCCAGAAGGCGGTTGCGGGGACGGCTCTGGTGGAGGCCGGCGCCATTGGCCTTGGGGCGACCGTGGCCTTCCTGGCATCGACGACCGCCGCCGATGTCACAGGTCTGGCGGCGGCGGGGATTCTTGCGGCGGTCGGCCTATTCATTCTGCCTCATCGGCGTCGCCGCGCAAAAAATGATCTACGCGACAAGGTGTCGATTCTGCGGGCGCGAGTCATGAATGGCCTCACGAGCCAGTTTGAGACCGAAGCGACGCGAGCCATGCAGAGGATTCAGGACACCATTGCGCCCTATGACCGGTTCGTCCGCGGGGAGAGCGCTCACCTTGAGGGGCAGAGCACACGGCTCAGCTTTCTGGCTGAGAGCTTGACCGATCTCCGGCGAAGCATCCTGAATGTGACTGAGGAGTAAAACTCCCTAACCTGCACTTCTCACCGATGTCCGTCGCGAGACCGGAAAGGTGCTGTGAGATGTGGTTTTTGCGATCTGAGGGGCGCGGAGTCGTACTCGACAGTCCGTAGGGACATCGCGCATCGCCCGAAGGGCGATCACGGCGGAGCCGTGGAGGTCGCGAAGCGACCAGCGTGGGCTGTGGAGCATCCCGAAGCGAGAAAGCGTCGTAGATCGTTGTGTATTGCGTCTTACAGCTGGACACTGGTGAGAAGCTGTCCACGAGCTGCCCTCGGCTCGACCCATCGGAAAGAAACTCGAGGCGCGGAGCTTTTCCCTGAATGAGATTTAACGTCCAACGCTCAACATCCAACGTTCAGCTTCG
>JAIOSJ010000071.1 GCA_021107705.1 Thermoanaerobaculales bacterium
GCCCGAAAACTCATCCGCGAAAGGCTCCAGTCTCTGGGCTTGGTCGAAGGAAAAAGCTTCTGGTGCGCAGCTTAAAAACCTGCGCATGAACAGGTTCGAAGGAAAAGGCAGTACGAAATCGATGGGCGGACAAGTCGTTCCTACAACGTGTTTTGCCGACCCCGAGTTTTGACAGCGTTTCGGCGCATAAGATGCCAATAAAAGAGGATAGAATAAGGAAGCCAAGAAACCAGGAAGGGAAAAACAGAAAGAATCTCTTCTTCCTGGCTTCATGGATACCTTATTAATCATCCCGCCGCGTGCAACAAAGATGTGTGTTGCTCCAGCTTTGGTTGTGGCTTCGCCACTATGGAGACTCAGGCAGAATCGCCCTCGATTTCTACAGGTTCAAGCTTCCAAATTTCTTGCGCATACTGTGTGATCGCTCGATCCGAGGAGAAATACCCCATCGCCGCCACATTGCGGATCGCCGCAGCCGCCCATTTTCGTGGCTCTTTGTAGAGCTCATCGACCTTTCGTTGCGCCTCCAGATAGGAGTGGAAGTCGGCGAGATGGAGATAGTGATCACCGTGATCCATGAGGGCGGACCAGATCTCCCGGAGCGCGTCGGCATCACTGCCCGCAAAACGTCCATCGTGGAGAGAGTCAATGACCTGCGCAAGTTCCGGATCCCGGCGATAAATCTCCCAAGGTTGGTAGGCGCCGGTCGTCCGCAGATCCTCGACCTCGTCTGCCGTGAGTCCGAAGATGAAGATGTTTTCGTTGCCGACCGCATCGCGAATCTCGATGTTGGCGCCGTCTAATGTTCCTATGGTCAAGGCCCCGTTGAGCGCGAGCTTCATGTTGCCGGTTCCCGATGCCTCCATTCCGGCCGTGGAGATCTGTTCCGAGAGGTCGGCTGCCGGGATGATCTGTTCCGCCAAGGTGACCCGGTAGTCCGGCGGGAAGAGAATTTGTATTCTGCCTTCCACATCGGAGTCGTTGTTGACCACTTCCGCGACACCGTGGATGGCACGAATGATCAGTTTGGCCATGTTGTAGGCGGGCGCTGCCTTGGCGCCGAAGATGAAGGTTCGTGGGACCAGATCCACCGTTGGGTCTTCCTTGATCCGATGGTACATCCAGATGACGTGCATGAGGTTCAAAAGCTGGCGCTTGTACTCGTGAAGACGCTTGATCTGGACGTCAAAGAGGGACTCGGTCTTGGGTCGCAGGCCGCACAGATTCTCGAGGACCGTGGCCAGATCTTCCTTATTCGCTCGCTTGATCTCGAGAAATTCGTCCTGAAAGTCTGGGTCGTCGGCAAAGGACCCGAGATCGGCGAGCCGGTCGAGATCTCGCACCCAGGCCTTTCCAATGCGTTTGGTTATCGCTTCGGCGAGTCTTGGGTTACAACTGAGGAGCCAACGCCTCGGCGTGACTCCGTTGGTGATGGCGAGGAAACGCTCGGGCCAGACCTCGGCAAAATCCCGCACGACGCGTTTTTTCAATAACTCAGTGTGAAGCTTGGCAACACCGTTGACCTTGTGAGACCCGACAATGGCCAGGTTGGCCATCCGAATCCGATTTGACCCGCCGTCCTCAAGGATCGACATGCGCTGAAGACGCTGGGTGTCAGTGTCGAATCTTTCCCTCATGGACTCGATGAAACGACGATTGATTTCATAGATGATCTGGAGATGGCGGGGGATGACCTTCTCCATCAAACGTACCGGCCAGGTCTCCATGGCCTCGGGGAGAAGGGTGTGGTTCGTGTAGGAGCATACCTTTCGCGTGATATCCCAAGCCTTTACCCATTTGAGGCCGGCCTCGTCGATCAGAAAACGCATCAGCTCAGCCACTGCCAGGGCGGGATGAGTGTCGTTGAGTTGAAGGGCAACCTGATCCGGAAAGAGGGTCCAGTCGTCCCCGTGGCTCCGTTGAAAACGACTCACCACATCTCGCACCGAGCACGCGACCAGAAAGTACTCCTGAACCAGCCGCAAGCGACGTCCGGCCGCAGTGTCGTCGGCAGGGTAGAGCACCTTCGTGATCGCCTCGTCGTGTTCCCGGCCCTCCACAGCACGGAGGTAGTCGCCTTGGGAGAAGATGTGAAAGTCGAACTCCTTCGATGCTTGCGCAGACCAGAGCCGAAGAATGGAGACTGTCTGAGTTCCGTAGCCCGCCACCATGATGTCCTGTGGGACCCCGTGGATTGTCCTCCATCCGACCCATTTGGGGCGATGCTTGCCCGAGGTGCCTTGGATCCATTCGACGCGGCCCCCGATCTTGACCTGAACGATTCGGTCGTGACGGGTGAGTTCCCAGGGGTAGCCCCCTTCCAACCAGTTGTCGGGATACTCGACCTGCCACCCGTCCTCAAAACGCTGGCGAAACATACCGTAGTCATAGTGGAGACCGTACCCGAATGACGGGTAGTCGAGCGTGGCCAGAGAATCCAAAAAACATGCGGCGAGACGGCCGAGTCCGCCATTACCGAGCCCCGGATCCGCCTCCTCATCCACAATCGAGTCCAAATCGAGGTCCAGACTCGCCATCGCCTCTCTGGCGATTGGGAGAAGACCGGTCGCAATCAAATTGTTGCGAAGGAGTCGACCGAGGAGAAACTCCAGAGAGAGGTAATGGACCGTTTTAGGGTTCGTCTTCCGGTAGGCGGCCGAAGTTTGAACGGCCCGATCGACCAGATACTCACGCACTGCGAGTTTCAGCGCCGCGAGATGATCCTGTGGGCGTGCCTGGTACATTTCCACCCCACGTGAATAGCGCAGGGCGGTCAGAAATCTTTCTCGAAAATCCTCAGGAGTGGCCTGGGCCGGGGATGGATTTGGTGTCATTTGAAACCTCTTTGTTGACCCGGTCTTCCCACCAATCTCCGCCTGCAAGGCACAATAGACCGCAACCTTCGGCGCTTTCTCGATTTGCTCGCTCGAAGTACGGCAAGTACAACTCCGCTCGCTCAACAGCGAGAACACCGAATCTCACAGCGTCTTGAGCCTTTCGCTTCGAACCTTGGTGAGAAGACCAGGCTTGGAACCGCAACGGAGGTTAGCATGTCCCAATCCGGAAAGTCCGGGGACAACCTGTAGGATAGGTCGGTTGGGAGAATCTGCGATGCGACAGGTCCATTTCATTCTCACCACTTCGCGGTAAACCCTTCATCAGGCGTTGTCTTGCGGAAGATCGGTATGGCGCACGAGGGACGTCGGAGGAAACACGTCACCAAGTGGGGAAGGGGAGAGGATATCGAACTCTACGGGATCCTGAAGTCGGATCGTGGCGGTTCCGGCGGGGGCGATTAGGCGTTTACTCCTGACCCGCTCTGATAGGCGAAGAATAATTGAAGGCTAAGTTGCTGTCAACTTAGGCACTTGCAAAACTCCAGGAATAGCCACAAAAAGGCATAGAAAAGAAGGCAGTTCTCTCGCAAAGACCGCAGAGGA
>JAIOSJ010000386.1 GCA_021107705.1 Thermoanaerobaculales bacterium
AGATCTTTCCTTCATACAAACGAAAAAAACGAAAAACTCAATGTATTCCCTGGGGTCGGCCCCAGTTCAAATCTCGTTTCTTCCCCCTTTCAAAATCGAGATCAAATGACATATTGCCTTCAAAGATTAACACGCGGTGTAGTGTAACACGAAGCCAGGGCATCTCCGCTTCATTAGATTCCCTTGGAAGCTCCCGGTTTAGCCGCATCTGTCACAGAACCATTTCACGGCGCACAAAGATTGCAAGATGCGGGCCAACCCTTTGTCCCTAATTCATTCGTTTGGGACTTCCCGCAGGCAGAGGCGAAATGCTGTGGAGACCTCTTGGAGATGAGGGAGAGTCTTCCGTAAGAGAGCGGTATCACTGAGCTTATGGATTTCAGGTCTGAAGACGCATCGATTGGGCTGTGCTGGGGCTTCGGGTTAGGGGCTTCATTGGAATGTTCGGCTCCCCGGATGTCTGTTCGGTTATCCGAACACGGGCTCCAGCTCAAGGTCAGCGGTTTCCAGGGTCAAAGAGGTCGAAGAGGTCAAAGGGGACGAAGGGGCAAAGGGGACGAAGGGGCAAAGGGGTCAAAAGGGTCACTGGGGTCGAAGAGATCACAGGAGACGTAGGGGCAACCCTGTGTGGTTGCCCATCCTCCCGGTTGCGGGGAGAGTGTCAACTCCCGCCCCAACAACTTCGAAGGTCGAACTACCGACCCAGGCGTCGGGTTTCAGGTCACAGGTCATAGGTCTCAGGTCTCAGGTCACAGGCTTCAGGTCACAGGTCTCAGGTCACAGGGTCCCGTCCTGAAACCTGGTACCTGTAACCTGGGACTTCTGCCCAGCGAGCCGGCCAGTCACTTTTTGGTTCCGGCTCTGCCGGGTCAGCTTTCTCCCAGGAATTTGAGAAGGTCATTGGCTGTAACGACATCCGGATCGTCCGGTGCCAGCTCGACAAAGCGTTCAAGGTTCCTTATCGCCTCTTCGTTTGCGCCTTCATTCACATAAATAAGGCCCAGGTAGTAGTGGGCCTGCGGGTGGTTCGGATCGACCTCAAGGACCTTGGCGAAAGCTTTCTTCGCCCTTTCGGCGTCACCGGCGTCGTCGGCTGCGATGGCAAGTCTCCAGAGGCTTTCGCGCGCATAGTCGGGATCGACGGCCGCCAGTCCAACCAGCGCGTCAAGGATTTTCTCTTCGTTCCTCAGCTGTAGGGCGGCGTTAAATCGGATCCTGATCGCCTCTTCGTTCTTGGGATCCGCATTCAGAATAGTCTCGGCGGCGTTCATGGCGTCTTCAGCACGGTCGATCTTGAGGCCGGTCGTTGCGATTCCGAACAGGGCCCTCCTAAGATTTGGGTCGATGTCGGTGGCCTCCTGAAACTTTGCGAAGGCGCCCTCATCGTCGCCCGCTTTCGTCAGGGCCACGCCCTCGTTGTAAATCCTCTTCGCATCTTCGGTCAGTTGAGCGGCTTTCTCGAGTTCCGTACGCGCTTCAAGGGCCTTGGCTTCATCTCCGAGGTTGCGGTAGGCCTCCCACCGTGAGCGATGCACCATCTCCCCGCCGGCGCCGAGGGCGATGGCCTTTTCAGCGGCCTCAGCTGCCTCCTGGTGACTCCCCAGATTGAGGAGAGCCACGCTCAGGGCTGCCCACGCCTGGTGGAGGTCGGGGTCATGCGCCAGGGCTTCTTTAAATTTCTCCTGCGCGGTTTCGAAATCTCTGGCATCAATGGCTTCGACCCCGGTGTTGAAGGCATAGATTGCCGGATTCGAATCCGAGGCAGGGGGCAGACCCTCAACCAGGGAGTCACTTCCCGGGTACATCGTGAATTCGTCGCGTGCTGTGCCCTGGAGGCTCCAGTCCTGTTCGCTGTTCATCGTGTGAAATCCGGCCTTCTCGAAAACCAGGTCATAGACCACGTCGAGGTGGGTGAATTTCAGTTTGAAGATGCCCTTCTTATCGGTGATCTCAATCTTTTTGAAGTTCGAAACCTCTTGACACGTGGCGGTCACGGTCACACCTGAAATCGGATTGCCTTCGGGGTCGAGGACCTTGCCGATGAGTCGGCCCTTAGTTATTGCGGAGGCCATGCCTGGGAGGGCCAGGATCAGAACCAGGATCAATACGGTCATACGCTGTTTCGAATTCATGGTGATCACCTTTCTTCACTCTCGAGTCGAAAGATCCCTTCGGTACCAGGCGCCATCGGGAAACGGACACGACTCGATCTTTGGACCTGCAAAGGGTCCATTTCAGGGGCCAGTATAACTTGAAATGGGCTCCTTCGGGGGTAGGATCTCCCAAGCCGGTTGGTCAACCGAATGTAATTCCCGATTACGCCACCGATACATTCGTCGATCCGGAAAACACCCCCGCAAATCGTGGTTGTCGTCGAGATCTGTTGCGAAGACGACCGAAGTGGGATCTTCATGATCAAGCCATGGCGTCGCCACGGTCCAACCGCGCCAATCACCCTCGGGGATCAACACCAGGGAGCACGGCGGTAACTTGGCGATGGCCTGCCCGAGGGCGCCGTCGACGTCGTTGTATCCGCGGTACAGATCCAGCCGACTCGGTAGGGTGATGAGTGTGGACAGGGCCAGAAGGACGAGAACAGAAGCTGCGGCCGGAATCCGTCTCATCTCAGTTGAAGCTAGCTCAGCTGCGCCGCGGGCGGTAAGTACCCACAGGAGGGCCGCGGCCATGAATGTGTAGCGTGGGCCATATCCATGTAACCCGCCGGCTCGGGCCCAGATGTGGGTGGCCGGTACGATGACTGCGATCGCCAGGAGGAGTCGATCCTCCCGTGAGGCCCGACGAATAAGAAAGGGTACCGCCACGAAGGCGAAGGGCAAGGCCATGAGGGCCGGTCCGCTCAACCACGGCCATCCCCAGCCGTGGATCAGAGGGCTGAGCGAAGCCAGCAATGCGTCGAGGTTTCGCACTCCGAAGGCGAAATTCTGCGGCGCCATCATTGTGCCGTGCGCGAGGGAGTAGGGGAAGTGCCAGAGTGAGCCGGTGATAACGGCGTTGGCTGCCAGGGTCGGAGCGGTGGCGAGGAGGCCGGAGGCGAGAACGAGGATCAGGTCTTGCCGGCGCCGGCGGCGATTGAAAATCTCCGAGACGAGGAAAATACCGACGGGCACGGCCACGGCGACCGCAGTGAGGGGCCTCACGGCGAAGGCCAGGGCAAAGATGAGGCCCACCGCCATCCAACGAAATCTCGAAGTTGTGAGGCTGCTTGGAATACTGAGATAAAGTGCCAACAATAAAAGGGTTGCACTGCAGGAATGGGGCATCCACGAGGCAAACAGCAGGGTGGCGAGCGGGGAAAGGGCGGCGAGTCCGGCAGCGGCCAAGCCCGTCCACCGCCCACCCAGGCGAAGACCCAGCAGACCCACCAGCACGACGTTCAGAATCCGTAGGAGAGCCGGTATCAACCACGGGGCGCCGATGGCGACGCCCGGAGAGAGCAGGAGCGGCCAGGCGGGAGGGTAGTGGCCGACCCATCTTCCGCCCTCGAAATAGGTGAACGGAATGCGGGTGTGGTCGAGGCAGGGTGGTTCTGGGCCGGTGAGGTCACCGTCCAACAGCCAATGCGCCTGTAATCGATAGACAACTTCGTCGGGCAGATGGGGAAGGCTGTCCAAGATGTCCAATGTGGTCCAGGTTGAAATGACCGAGGCACAGACACCGATCACGATCAGGCCGGAGACAAAGGCGGTACCTGCCCTGTCGGGCTTCTTGGTGGGTCGATTAGATCCTTGTCGGACCGAAACCAGCCCGGCCCAGATTGCCACCAGCAAGCAACCCCCGGCGATGGCGCGAAGCAGTGTCGAACATACAGCCGCAAGACGGGCAATGGGCTGGGGATCGATCGAGCCCGATGCAAGCACCTGACCATCGTCGTCTTTGATAAAGAAATCATTGTTGAGGAGGCCCCGACGAAAACTACAGTTCACACCCGGTGAGCCGCCAAGGTCCAAAACGAGGTCTTGGTGAAAACGGCCGATGAACGTGGCCCTGAGTGTGAAATCCGAGCCCAGATCGGCCGGAGTGGAAAACACCTCATCTTCCCTTGCGACCTCGTCCACCCACCAATCGCCGACCGGGGGCCGTGATCCGCCGGCGATACGAAATTGATGGGGTAATTTCCAGCTGAGTGAAGTACCGTTGCTCTTCTCGGTTTCCAGTCGCCGCCCTCCGGCCTGCAGGATGCCGGCACGTGCCCTGATCGTGATTCGATCGACATCGGTGGTTCCGGGCCGGGCCTTGAGGGTTGATCCGGCGACCTCCCAGTGTACCTGTCCGTTCCATACGGACAGTTCAACCTGGGTCCGGATATCGAGGAAATCACCCGCAATCCAGGTGGTGGCGGCGAGGGCGGCGTAGAGGAGCGCTCTGATCCAGCGGGCATCGCGCATATCTCACCAGCTTCCCGATACGTCGAAACCCGGTGAGAAATGCGGCTTGTCCGTCATGGCATTAGTTTACCTCTTTGCAAAACCCTGGGTCTCTGTCTTGTGGCCCTGTACACCAGATCACCTCCCCGAACTGTCGACTCCGTTGCGGGTATAGAATGACGGCTATGAAGAAAATGAAAATGAACGGCAAAGTCGCCCTGATCACCGGGGCATCATCGGGAATCGGTGCGGCATTGGCCCGCGAGTACGGTCGACTCGGGGCTGAGGTTGTTCTCAGCGCACGCCGGGTAGATCGTCTCGAGAGCCTGGTTGAGGAACTCGAGGCCTCAGGGTGCAGCGCTCTGGCCGTGCCCTGTGATGTGACCCGAGACGGGGATCCGGAGAGGGCCGTGGAGGCCGCAATTGAGCGCTTCGGCCGGATCGATCATGTGCAGGCGAATGCCGGCTTCGGTGTCGCCGGCTGGTTCCACAAACTTGGAGTCGAGGATTATCGGCGGCAGTTCGACACGAACGTCTTTGGTGTGATCAGAACTGTCGGGGCGGTGCGGGAGGCGCTCATTGAGAGTCGCGGTTGTCTTGCGCTGATGGGTAGCGTCAATTCGTACGTCGCTCTTCCCGGGACCTCGCCCTACTCCATGAGCAAGCACGCGGTCATGGCCCTGGCCGGTTCTCTTCGCCACGAATTCGGGGTGCACGGCGTTTCGGTCACACTGGTGGCACCCGGTTTTGTGGATTCGGAGATCCGTCAGGTCGACAATCAGGGACGGCATACCGGTAATACCGTGGATCCTATTCCGGATTGGCTTCGAATGGACGCTATGACGGCGGCGCGGAAGATCGTTCGCGGGGTCAGCCGCCGTCGTCGGGTTGTCCTGGTCACGGGTCACGGCAAGGCGATCGTCTTTCTCCAGCGGCATTTCCCTGGATTCACGGAATTCTTGGTTCGTCGGGTTGGTGTGCGTGGACGTAAGGAGCCGAAGGGTGGTGTTCATCGAACTGGGTTGGCATAGTGGTTCGAAGAAGCCTGGCCCGGAGAAAAGCGGTTGCAATCAAGTGTCTCGGTGAATCCAGTATTCAGGTCTTTGCTTGTGGTGTGCAACTGCCAAAACGACCACGACATCCTTTTCGACGCGATACATCAGGGTATATGGAAAACGAGAAACAGTTTTCCCTCTGACTTGACCTCGGATTTTCGGTGCAGACTCAGGGAATTCGATGATTTGTTCGATAGCATCTTGTACCGATTGCACAAAAGACAACGCGGCCAAGCGGGAGCGCTCCCGATAATATCGCGCCGCATCGCGCAGTTCGCTCCTTGCGGGGGAAAGGTAACGGTATTTTTTCACTCGATTTCGGTTAACACTTGACGGTGAACGAGGGGCCCATCAATGGCTTCGATTTTCCCATCTTGATAACCTCGAAAACGGCGTTCAGCTTCGGCCGCCCAGATTTGTTCGAGTTCTTGTTCTTCAGGATTCAACGTTTCTAAGCTTGCCAATAGCTTCTCGGCCAAGGTGGCGCGCTGGTCAAGTGGAAGACCGAGCAGTTCTTTGGTCAGATCTTCGAGGCTATCCATAACACGATTGTACCACCGGTGGCGGGTCGCCTTGATTGGTAGGTGGTTCATCATGACCTCCTTAGGTGCTCCAAGACCGAAAGCCACTCCGTGTCGGCGACCGAAGGATCAAAAAGTGACGACAAGAAAAAAGAACCCGCTACGAACCAACCCCCTCCCGCGCATTTTGAAACATCCTCAGCCATGGCGAGACCTCGTGCTCTCGCCAGTCGCGTGGTCTCCAGGCCCATTGCCACGGAAGGAAAGTTCTTTCCGGGTGGGGCATGACCGCCAGGTGGCGCCCGTCGGGTGAGCAGAGAGCGGCGATGCCCTCGGGCGACCCGTTGGGGTTGAAGGGGTAGCGCTCGGTCGGCCGGCCGGTGTCATCCACATAGCGAACGGGAGCGAGGCCCTCGGCTCGTACTCGGTCGAGATCTTTGGAGGCCGGGAAAAGGGCGCGGCCCTCGCCGTGTTGCAGCCAGACCCCGAGGACGGACCCTTCCATGCCGCGCAGCATGATCGACGGACTTTCGAGAATCTGAACCGTTGCAAACCGGCTTTCGAAGCGGCCGGAAGCGTTGTGGACAAATCTCGGTTGGAGGTGATCCTCGATGCCGCGCCAGGGCAGCCAGCCAAGCAGGGCGAGCAATTGACAGCCGTTGCACACGCCGAGGCTGAAGGTGTCAGGGCGGTGGTAAAAAGCCTCGAACTGGCGCCACAGGCTCTGGTTGAACCGAATGGTTCCGGCCCACCCCTTGGCCGAGTCGAGGACATCTGCATAGGAGAAGCCTCCTACAGCGGCCAGGCCGCGGAAGTCTTCAAGGGTGATTCGGCCGGAGCGCAGGTCGGACATGGAGACATCCCAAGGCTCGAAACCGGCCATCCAAAAGGCCGAGGCCATCTCGCGGTCGGAATTTGACCCCTCTTCTCGCAGGATGGCGACCCGGGGCCTCTGGGCCTGATCGAGGATGGCTGAAGGTGTATGTTCTGGTGTGAAAGTCAGGCTGAAGGGTGGCGCTGCGCGCTCTTTCAACCCCCTCTCCTCCTCCGCAACGCAGCCGACGTCGGTTTGGAGGCGTTCGAGTTTGAACGATGTTTCCTCCCAAATGTCGCGAAGAACCCGCATGTCGTCGGCAAGAATCTCCTCCCCGTTTACGGATACCCGGATCGTCGGCGTCTGCAGGGTCCGCCCAATCTCGAGGCAGGGCACGTTGGCCCTTTCGAAACTGTCGATCGCCTCCGAGAGGTTGCGCTCGTCCACTTCCATTACCAGACCCAACTCCTCGCCGAACATGACGGCAAGAGAGTCCCTTTCCGGTGGCGCCGCGATATCGACTTCGAGCCCGCAGTTTCCGGCGAAGGCCATTTCAAGAAGGGTTGTGACGAGGCCTCCATCCGAGCGATCGTGACCGGCGGAGATCACTCCTCGGGCCAACAGATTTTGCACGGTCTCGAATGCGCGTGCCAGGAGCCCGGAATCCTCGACGTCCGGGCTGTCGTCGCCGACCTGGCCGAAGACCTGAGCCAGCGCCGAGCCTCCGAGGCGGTAGTTTCCGCCGCCCAGGTCGATGTACAGGAGGCGACCCTGGGCAGGAAGTTCGAGATCGGGAGTCACGGTCCGGCGAATGTCCGGGCAGGTCACATAGGCAGAAATAACCAAAGATCCTGGTGCCTTGACGGTTTCGGAACCGCCGTCGATCGTTGGCGCCAGGGCGGCCATGGAAAGACTGTCCTTGCCGCCGTCCACCGCGATTCCGAGTTCGAGCATGAAGTCTTTCATGGCCTTCAGGGCGTCGTGCAAGGCCGCGCCTTCACCCGGGAGTTTCGCGGCCCACATCCAGTTGGCGGAGCAGCGCACGTCTTGCAGGGAAGTGACTCGCGCCCACACAAGGTTGGTGAGGGCCTCGCCCACGCTCAGGCGAGCCATAGCGCCCATGTCGATCAGGCCCTTGATCGGTTGCTCACCAAGAGCGGTGGCGGCGCCGGTCGTTGCGAAATGACTCTGGGCTATCACTGCGACATCGGCGACAGTCAGGTGAAGGGGGCCGGCGCACTGTTGGCGGGCCACCAGGCCGGTGACCGCTCGGTCAACCTTGTTGGTCAGGAAGCGTTTGGAGCCGACGCTCGGCAGACGCAGCACTCGATCGAGGGCCTGGCGGACGTCGAGAGTGACCGGCAGGTTTAGCGGAACGAGTTTCGGTTTCAGACGCTCGAGCTCGAAGACTTTTTGGGGCATGTCACCGAGCACATCTTCAAGGGCCATATCGACCGGTGTGGAGCCGTCGTTCGCATCGTGAACGACGATGCGCCCATCCCCTGTGACCTTCCCCACGGCCGCCCACGGGATCATCTCGCGGGCGCAGAGGGCGTCAAAGAGTTCGGCGTGTTCCGGGCGAAGCAAGAGGGCGTCGTTCTCCTGGTATTCGGCGCCCCATATCTCGAGGACCGAGAGGGTCTCATCACCGACCGGGACCTTACGGATCTCGATGCGGGCGCCTGCCGGTTCGACCAGTTCCTTGAGCACGTTGCAATTGCCGCCCGCACCTTGATCGTGGATCGAGACGATCGGGTTGTTTTTCCCCAGTTCGGAACAGGCGCGAATCACCCGATTGACCTTCTGCTCCATCTCGGCGTCCCCGCGCTGAACGGCGTTGAAGTCCAACTCGGCGGTGTTCTCCCCTTGGACCATGCTCGAGGCGGCGCCGCCACCCATGCCGATGCGGTAGGCCGGTCCGCCGATCTTCACCACCAGCATGCCTGGTTTGGGGGCACCCTTCGCCGCGTGGGAGGCGTCCATCTGACCGACGCCGCCCGAGAACATGATGGGCTTGATCCATTCGCGGCGTTCGCCGCCGGGAAGGCGTAGGCCGAACGATCGGGTATAACCGGCGATCAAGGGTTCGCCGAACTTGTTGCCGTAGTCCGATGCGCCGTTGGAGGCCTCGATTTCGATCTCCATGGGAGAGGCGAGATTATCGGGATAGCCGAATGTCTCGTCCTCCCAGGGCAGTTCATAGCCGGGAATTTGTAGATTGCCGACGCAGTAGGCCGCGGTTCCCGCGACGATGAGGGAAGCCCTGCCGGTCGCATGACCGTCTCGGATGCGTCCACCGGCGCCGGTCTCGGCGCCCGGGAAAGGGGCCACGCCGGAAGGGAAATTATGGGTCTCGGCAGTCAGGGTGATGTCGAGGTCGAGGTCGGTGGGGCAGAGTGGAGAGGACTGACCCGGCTGGGCCGGGAGAAGGGTCGGAACGGTCGTGCCGCGGATTGAAGAGGAATTGTCGTGAAATGCGATGACCGAGTTGTTGACGTTGGCCTGGAGCGGCTCTTGGACCATGGCCATCAGGTGTTTCGGTTGTTCAAACCCGTCGATGACCAGACGGCCGCGAAAAAACCAGTGGCGGGAGTGTTCGGAGTTGGATTGAGCGATGTCGAAGCATTCTACGGTGGTTGGGTTGCGGCCGACCTTCTCGCGAAAGAGGCTCGTGTAGTACTCAAAATCCCAGTCGTCGAAGGCCAAACCCATCTCGTCGTCGAGGCGCTTGAGGGCGGATCGGCCTTCCTCGATGATCGGAACCTCACGAATGGGTTCGGGCTCGATTCCATGCTCAAACGACTGAAGAGATTCAGGGTAGCGGCATTCGGTCATACGGTCATGGACGATGGCCGAGAAAAACCGGATGTTGTCGGTACTGAGTTGTTCGCTCGAGAAGAGTAGATAACGGCGGGAGCGCTCAATCCGCCGGACCTTGGTCAGGCCACAGGCACGGCAAATGGCCACCGCATTGGTCGACCAGGCGGTGGAAAAGGTGAGGCGTGGACCGAACTCGAGGATTTCACCGAGTTCGGGATCGAGGAACGAGGTCGGCGCGAACATCTCGGGCTCGAATGTCTCCGCAAGCAGCCACCGAAGTGTCTTCGACTCCTGTGGGCCGAGTTCATCCTCGAGTTCAATGTTGTAGCAGTATTCGGTTTCGATTTGGGTGATTGAGGAAGAGACGCGAGAATTGGCTGTTTGGAGGAGGGCTTCGCTCTTTGGTTGCGGCAGCCCAGGTAGGCGAAAGAGGTGGAGCACTCGCATGCAGGGGTTGTAGCAGGTTGGTCATGGCTTTTCCAGTTTGTTCCCTGTGATCAGAAAATTTATAGCCGATGTCGCTTGTTCATACACTCTGGTGTAGTCTGAAGAGAATGGAACAGAAGATTCGCAATGTGCTTGCCGTGGGTGTGGCGCCGTCCTTCTATCGACGTTTCGAGCCGCTTCTGCGGCGTGAACACTTCGACGTTGACCGGATTTCGGAGGGCGATTGCGCTCTGGCCTTGATCCAGAGTGTCGCGATCGATGTGTTATTGATCGGCCATTCGATCTCAAACCCTTCGGTGGTCGAGTTTTTGGCCGAAGTTCGAAAGAAGGGTTGTCCCTGCAGACGATCGGCTGTTTTGATCGTGGCGCCCGAGCCGCTGTGGCAGGAAGCCGAGGCCCAGTTCACAAATGGATACACCCGAGTCGTTGCAGTTGACGCGTCCGATCAGGAATTGGCAGATCAGGTGTCCTCCCTTCTTCGTATGGCGCCCAGGTTGTCCGTCCGGGTGACGATCAGGCTGGAGGCTCTGCTCGAGGATGGTTCGGTCTCGTTAATGACTCAGACCGAAAATGTCTCGAGTGGTGGAATGCTCGTGCGCATGAACCGGCCGTACGGTGTTGAATCCAGGCTGAGGTTTGAGATTCTCCTGCCTGAAGGTCATTCTTCGGTGACGGGAACCGGCGAAATCGTACGTCACACCGTGGATCGTCAAGGCCGCTCCAACGGAGCGGGTATCCGATTTGTCGGTTTTGATTATGAGGGCGAGGAGAGGCTCAAGGCATTCCTTGCCTCTCGGCGGCCTTGAGGCTATTGTTTGCCGATGGCTACTTACAGCGACGCAGGCGTAAATATCGATGCCCAGGATCAGGCCCTGGATCAGATCAAGAAAATGGTGCGAAAGACGTACACCGACGGAGTGTTGTCCGATCAGGGCTCCTTCGGTGGCATGTTCAAGGTTCCGAAGGGTCTGAAGGAGCCGGTTCTCGTGGCCTCGGCGGACGGGGTCGGGACCAAACTCAAGGTCGCTTTCCTCTCCAATCGGCACACAACCGTTGGTCAGGATCTCGTGAATCACTGCATCAACGATATTCTCGTCCAGGGCGCCAGACCGCTTTTCTTCATGGACTATCTGGCCACCGGACGATTGGACCCCGACGTAGTGGCTGAGGTTATCGGCGGCGTTGCGACGGCGTGTGCCGCTCAGAACGTAGCGCTTCTGGGCGGGGAAACCGCCGAAATGCCCGGCTTCTATTCATCCGGAGAGTATGACCTGGCCGGGTTCATTGTCGGAATTGCCGATCGGCGTCGAATTCTGGATGGCGCCACCGTCAGGAAAGGGGACATCCTGGTGGGGTTGCCGGCAGACGGTCTCCACACCAACGGTTACTCATTGGCGCGTCAGATCTTTTTCGACACCAGGGGCTTTTCCTGGGACTCCCACGTCGAAGAGCTGGACTGTAGTGTGGCGGACGAACTGCTCAAGGTGCATCGGTGCTACCTGGAACCGGTCTGGCCCCTGATTAGGAAAAAGCGTATTCATGCTCTGGCCCACATCACCGGCGGAGGCTTGACGGACAACCTTCCGAGAGTTCTTCCCCAGGGCTTGCGAGCGCGCATCAAGGTTGGTACCTGGGACGTTCCACCGGTGTTCAAGCTGATGGCCGAGTGGGGGAAAGTTCCTGAAGACGATCTCTGGCGAACCTTCAACATGGGTGTCGGCATGGTCTTGCTGGTGGCGCCGGCAGAGCTTGAAAGGGTCCTCAAACGCCTCCGAAAAGGTGACTGCCCCGGATTCGTGATGGGAAATGTCGTCGAAGGAGAGCGAGGTGTGGAATACGACCACCCGCCGGAGGGGTTCCCGAGCGGACTAACTTAGCCCGACCTCTTAACACCGATTTTCGCGCGGCGCTAACCGTCATAGAGACCTAACACCGCAGGAAAGGTGTCAGGCGAACCGGAGTCTGAGAGAAGCGCCTTCGAG
>JAIOSJ010000205.1 GCA_021107705.1 Thermoanaerobaculales bacterium
GAACAACTCCGCCAGCTCCTTCAAAATCTCGTCAGTGGTCAGCCGCTGATCGTCGTCATAACGGGCCATTAGGCCCTCGAAAAACAGCAACACCGAGTCCGTCAATTCCTTTACCGTCAACCCGGTTCCCATAAGATCAGTCATGATTTCCATCCCTTCCCTCGTGTTTCCGACGCATCAAGCAGCGGCCCAGCCACAACAGGGCCTTCTCAATACGGCGCTGAGTCTTTGGGCTCAGCCTGGTATGGTGATATTGCGGGCCACGAGGGAGATCTGCGGTCGCCTCCTCTTTGACCCGCCGGCGAAGCTCCGCCTTGGTTGGCTTACCCGGGCAGCGAAAAACCATAGTCCCCGGAACCGCTCCCGCCCTGGATGTCGCGAAGGGTTTTTTCCCCAGGGCCGCGGCCCTCACCAAGGTAGTAGGCCACCAGGCCCAGGGCCGTCGAAACGTTCGCGAATAAACCCATCAGGTTGGGGCGGCTCCGCGAAGAACCTTCCCAGTTCTCGGGATGGATGCTGGAGAGCCCGCCACCAACTACCAACTCGGTCCAGATCGCACGACTCAGAGCCTCGCAGAACTCGGCGAACGTCGTGCCGGCGAACACATCCGGCTCCCCGTCCTCTTTTTGGAGATAGACATAGAGCGCCTGAAAAAAACCGTTCCAGTTCAGCAGACCGTCACCACACGATCGGTCCACATAAGTTCTGACCGGAATGGCGTCGGCCTCCGACCGACACCAGTCGGACGCAGCTTCGAACAGGGCACACAACGGTGAATACGCCATCGATTGATGTACTCCCGTCAGCGCCGCGCCAAAACCCGAAATAAGCGTCTTCAGGCACCTGTCCTCATCACCACGGCTACCGTGGTGGCCCCACTGCCGGACGAAGCCGAGCCAGTCCACCCCGTCCAATATCTCGAGTATCGGACGATGTTCAGGCCGGGGGACCTCCGGAGTGTCGTCCTGTGGCGGGAGGGTGGCACCTCCCGTCAACGTCGCCAACAGCAACGCCATTTGCTCCAATAGTTGTTCTAGCTTCTCTTCCATGATCACTCTCCGTTTCCCGGTGCCTTGTCTTAAGCACCGCCCATGCAAGCTCTGTTGTGAGCGCTTGATCTTTGTCTATCACCGCCTGTGCGAGCCTGTGTGCCCACTCGCGCCAGCGCCTTGCGTTGTCATTGATCCCATTCATTAGGGCGCCCCCCAAGCCGAGAGGGTCCCGGCCTCAAACCCGTCCTCAAAAATCAATGGCTCACAGCGCCACAAAGGCGCCGGCTCAACGACCCACTCGCACCCGATCGGGCAGCCCTCCGATGGCGCAGCCGTTGCGATCGCCGGTCCCATGTGCCAGGCTTCGACCGACGATGACCATGTCTCCCCTCCGCCGTGCGGAGAGACATGGGCGTAATGCGCGGTCAGCCCCACGCGATGACAGCCCTCGGAGACATCCTTTTGACAGTCGTCACCCACCGCAAAAGCCGCAAAAGCCACGAGGGCCATCGCCGGAAACAATCTCTTCATTTTTTGGTCCTTGGGTTCTTCTCGGGTGGATACCCGAGCGTTGGATTAAAATTCTGAACTCAGAATTTCAAAAACGGAAAGTTGCGCATTTTGTCAACCTGATACCAATGGGGGCACCACAGCGTGTGTGAGAGTCAGCGGATTCACCCATACCTTATGGTGGTTTTTTTTGCCCTTGTCGAGCAACACCCCCGTCAACATCGTCTCCCAATGAATGTGCGGTTTTATCCGAGGGCCATACCGCAAACGAAGATCCTGGGCCAGCCCAATCGTGCTACCCGTCCGCACTGTATCGCCGGCCGCCACCGTAGGATCGATATACAGCACACGGTGAATTACTGATCCACAAGCAACCTCAACCAGGCCAAATGACACCCCGGTGACGTAAACCGTGCCACGACGAACAACTACGCCATCCGCCGGCGCCCGGACGTGTTCGCCGGGCGTAACCAGAAGATCGACACCACGATGGAACTTTTTTCTTCGAGAGACGAGAAGCGTTCCTCGAGGGGCAAAAAAAGCACCGTCACCCAACGCGTCAGACCGCAGCGCGCCATCAACCGGCCGAAAAGCAAATAGTCGAGCGCTCATCCCGGACCCCCACCGAAAATCCTGGTCACCACATTCCAGATACCGGCGCCGCCGGCGGTCAGAGCCGCCAGGATTGACGCCACCTTGACCGCCAGCCGAGTTTGCATCGATTTCACCGACCGAAGCTCCCCCACAAAATCATCCATCCGGCGATGTGCGCTCTTCGCCGTGGTCAGCGCCTCTCGCGCATCCCCGGACACCCCGGAGATGATCGCCTCCATGCCCTCGGAGACCGCCCTCTGAACATCCAGCCGCACACCGGAGATCTCAGCAGTCATCAACCGAAGCTGTTCAGCCGTGTCCTTCTTAACCCCGCCAATCTCCGTGTCGAGACGGATGATGGCCCGCTCGTTCTGACCCATCCTATGCTCGTGCGCCCGAATCATGTTGTCGTCGCAGCCGTCAGCCATCAGTCGCCCTCCGTCATCTCGTAATATCGACGCAGCCAACGATTCATGAGACGCACCTGCGCGTCTCGCTCGGTGGTCCCTATCTGTCTCTCGAGACGCCTTTGTTGGGTGTCGTTTGCCATACCCAGCACGCCGCCATGCCGCTCACGCAGCCTCATAAGCTCGGCTCTCGACCCCCGCTTGATGTACGCCTTCTCCGCTTTGCGAACCCTCTTGATGTGGTCGAGGGCGCCATAATAATCGCCACGCACCTGATAATCGCTCGATTCGTACCGTAGACGACGGTAGAACGGAATCTGTCGCACCGGCACCTCTTCGCTCTTTCCAAGCTTGATCAGGGAGTCCACGCCGTCCTCGAGAAACCGCACGAGCCCGCCGCCAAAAGTATCCACTGCGTGATCGAAAACCTCGGGACTGATTGACACTGTGCCCTCAATGAACTCATCACCACCCGTCATGCGGTTGAGCCCACGCGTGAACGTCTTCGTCCAGGTCCTGGCGGACCGATGATACCTCTCACTTTCGGGCCGCAGATCTCCGGGATACGACGGCGGCATAATTCGAAAC
>JAIOSJ010000094.1 GCA_021107705.1 Thermoanaerobaculales bacterium
CACGGGCATTTTGCCACGCCTTGGTCGGAAGCGTCTGATCACCAATGTTACGGGGGACAGCTCCCGGAAAATGCACGAGGACTCCCCACGGCGTCATACCTGGTTTGGCGCATGACCTGGTCACTACACGCACAGGTTGGTGGTTTACCGCATGGACTGGTTGTTTGGCGTATGAGCTGGTTATTGTCAGTGGCACCGGCTCTCAGCGCGCGACCGCGCTGCTCGGGCGACGCTGGGATAACGTTAGGCATCCCAGAAGGCCGGAGACCCCTGTGCTCTCTGTGCTCTCTGTGGTAAATCTCTTCACCCAACCTGATTCTCGCCCTTCCCCGTCCCGACCCACTTGTTGTACACAACCAACGATACCGCAGTCGTCCCGGCTAGGCCGGCGAAGAGGATCCACATGATGTCGGGCCTGTTGATTCCGTGCGGGCCGTAGTGTTGGTACGCCACACCCGAGAGCAGACCACCGAAAAGATTCCCGAGGGCCACGCACCAGTAGAAATAGCCCATGTACATCCCGACCTTCTCCGGCGGGGCGATACGACCCGCGTACTCCTTGGATCTTGGACTGGCCATCATTTCACCCACCGAGAAGACCAGGATGGCGGCAACGACGACCCAGCCGCTCATGCCCACGAGGTAGAGACCAAAGCTGGCGATCGTGACGCACACGCCCGCGATAATGCTCGTCAGAGGCGAGATCTTTCTCAGGAAAAACGAAATCAAGACCTGAAAACAGATGATGCCGAGAGCATTCAGGTTGATCAGGTGTTCGGGCTTGACCTGACCATGTTCCAGTACTGCACGCGACCAGTTGGTGGTGTCGAATCCCAGACTCTGAGCAACACCGGTGAACCAGCCGGCGACCGGTCCAAACGTCGCGATCAGATCCGAGGTATCGACGTAGTCGCGGATGTACTCCGGCAGGGTCATGAAGATCTGGTTGAAGGAGACCCAGAAGCCGGCCATCAGCAGCAGAAACAGCAGGTAGCGCCCCTCGCCGATCGCCATCGGCTGGAGAAACCAGGCGCGATCCCCGTGCTTTTTCTTCCCGGGTCGCAGCAGCGCATCCAGAATCAGATTCCCGGCGAGCCACCCGGCGGCCACCATCCCGACCAGCGAGAAATGCCACCACTTGGATCCCATCACAAGCACGACCAGCAGACCGCTGATGAGGATGAAGAACCGCAGGTTGCCGATGACACCGACCATGCCTCTGAAGACCTCACCCAGGGAGCGTTGACTCTCGGCCTCGGCATCACGGGGCGGCTCCCGGTAGAGCAGCATGCAAACGATCGACATAATCACGATCCATCCGGCCGAGGCGTAGAAGACCAGATTCCAGCTCCAGCCCCGCACGATGCCCGCCACGATTGGTCCGATGAAACCTCCGATATTGACCATCATGTAGAAGATGCCGAAACCCATCGAGCTGTTCTTCTCGTTGGTCGACTTCGCCACCGTGGAGATCACCACGGGTTTGAACATGCCATGGCCTACGGCGACCAGGAAATAGGCGCCGAGGAAGGGCCAGAACCCCCTGGGGACCGCCAGCAGCAGATAAGCCGGCGCCATGACGACCGCCGATGCCAGGAACATCGCCTTGTAGCCGTACCGGTCGGCGAGTGCCCCGAACACCGCAGGGAAAAGGTAGAGGAAGAAGGTGGCCAGACCCTGGATCACGCCGCGGTCGGCCGAGGAAAAGCCCAGGCCGCCGTCGGCCACCGGACCCGTCAAGTAGAGCGTGGAAACGGCGTAAAAGCCGTACCAACCCATCCGCTCGAAGATCTCCATTGAGTTGGCCGCCCAGAAGGCGCGCGGGAATTGACGAAAAATGCCGGTCTTCTGTGTCATGTCGGCTATCGTGGGGCAGCGAGGCATTTCAGTCAATGCAATTCCAGGCCAGGCATCTAAAGAAGACCTGGCCTGGAATTGCATAGGTCATGCATGGGATCAATCAGGGCAACAGCACCGAATGTCTTCTGCGACAAAGCCGACGGTCTGATCCAAGCCGCCGGCTTGATCCAGATCAAGGACATCCAGACTTCACCAGATCAAGATCTGCCACAGTGGAGGCGACATGAATTCAACTGATACTTCAACCAAAGCGCTGCCGACCGACAGTGCCAGCGTGCTCAACGAATTGATCGACATCGCGCCCGGCGCCATCGTCAGCCGCGTTCTGGCGAGCACTACGGGCGGAACCGTGACCCTCTTTGCATTTGACGGTGGCCAGGGACTTTCGGAGCACACCGCCCCATTTGACGCCCTGGTGCAGTTACTCGACGGAGAACTCGAGTTGCAGATAGGAGGCATCAAGGTTCTTCTCAAGCCCGGGGAGATCGTGCGCATGCCCGCAAACGTTCCCCACGCCCTTAAGGCCGTTGATCCTTGCCGCATGGTGTTGACCATGCTCCGAGAACCAAAGACCGAGGTCTAAAAGCCCTGTGAAAATGTCCTCTCGCGGCTGCAATGCTCGATAGACAGCAATCTGCGCGATTTTCGCTCGTTGTCACCCTCAATAATCTCTTGATACGCCTTCGGGTTACGACTTCGCGAGAAAGACACATCTCATAGCCTCTCGAGCCTTTCGCTTCGCGGATGACATGGCACAGGGCTTCTAATCTCGGCGCCTCGCACCGTCGACAATTCGCGATCCAAGGTTGTGCGGGTATTCTCGGTAAAGGCAAAAGGCAAGTGAGATGATCGTTTCACGGAAATCTTGACCATGACCGACAAGCGCGCCACGCGACCCTCGACCGTTACCCTGCCGCCCGTTCCTCCAACCGGGGTCATCACCCTTCTCGAGTTCTTTGCAATTCGCTTCCCTCGCGTTCCGCCGGCCACGTGGCGGGATCGCTTCGCCGCACAGAAGGTATGGACTGCCGACCGCGCCCTCGGCGCCGACGAGCCCTTCCAACCTGGGCTCGTCGCCCACTACCGCCGGGAGGTGGAGCACGAGCCCGCGGTACGAATGGATTGGAACGTGATCTGGAAGGACGAGCACTTGGTGGTGGTCGACAAGCCACCGTTTCTGCCGGTGACCCCAGGTGGGCCGTGGGTGCGCCACTGCCTGCTGCACCTCGTGGGCGAGGCCCTCAACGAGGACGACCTGGCGCCCCTGCACCGTATCGACCGACTGACCTCGGGAGTTGTTGTGCTGTCCCGGAACCGGCACTCACGGTCCCACTTCTCGAGGCTGTTCCAGGGCCCGCAGCCGGCCCTCGAAAAGCGCTACACCGCAGTCGTCGAAGTCGGGCGCCGACCGCTACCCGCTTGCCTGAGTATTACCAACCACATTGCACGGAGTCACGATCAGTACTGGCGACAGGAGGTCGTGCCAGGGCGGCCGGTCAACGCCGTCAGCCACCTCGAATTGATGACTATCGCTGGGAACTTGGCGGTCTACTCGGTCACGCTGGTGACCGGTCGCAAACACCAGATCAGGGTCCAGCTCGCCGATGCAGGTTTCCCGATCGCCAACGATCCCATCTATGGCAGCGACTGCCGGCACGACCCGGAGGATCTGACCCGACGCATGGGTCTCGACGCCGGCGAACTTTGTGTGAGCGGGTTCGCCGCTTTCGAGGGAGAGCCGCCAATGCACAAATCATGGCTCTCAGGACGGGATGGTGCGCGGCTGCTTGCAGAAGTCATCGGGCCGCAATATGAAGGCCCACTGTACCGTGATTGAGATTGATGAAATCAATCCCGCAGGAATCGCCGACCAGAACGACTGACGCCACAGGCCCGCGACCGGCTTGTTGCCGGCTCAATGCCTGCGCTCGGATATCGGATTATCTTTTCAATATCTAATATGGTGCCCGAGCTGAGCTTCGTCAATGCTCCGGCGGCAGGAGATGGAACGCGACCTCGAGGGGGCCGGGCTGGTCGCCTTTGCCGACGTCGATGTTGTCAGGTCCTTCGAGAGCGGAGTGATCGACGTGACCCAGGGAAACCTTATGGCCGGGCTTCGGCCGAACACGGTGATGTTCGGCTGGGGAAGAGCCATGAGGAACCGGTTGAAAATTTTGAGCCGGTAATTATAATGTAATTACCTGGAGGGGTGATGGCGCGTTTGGTCGAAATTGGAAATTCTCGGGGCATTCGGATTCCGAAGCCGTTCATCAAGGGCGCCGAACTCGAAGACTGTGAACTGGAACTGAAAATCGTCCCGGAAGGACTCCTCGTAACACCGACATCGAAGAGGCGGC
>JAIOSJ010000250.1 GCA_021107705.1 Thermoanaerobaculales bacterium
CGCTTTCTGACCGCCATAGACGTCCGCAACAAGAAGAGGGTCTGCGTCATCGGCTCGGAAATCCACGAAACACTCTTTGAAGGCGTCGATCCAATCAACAAGAAAATGAAGATCGGCCGTTTCGATTTCCGGGTCGTGGGCGTGATGGAGGAACAGGGCAGCGCCGGGACCTTCGGCGGGCCGAATTTCGACAGCCAGATCTTCGTGCCGGTGACGACCTTCATCAAGTCTTTCGGTGGGCGAAACCGTAGCTTCGACATCGCGGTCAAGGCGCCGCCCGGCCTTCCGCTCGAAGATTTCGAATTCGTCCTCCAAGGGGAGATGCGCCGGATCAGGCGGCTCAAACCCGGCGAAGACGACAACTTCTCGATCAATCAGATGGATAATCTGGTCGCCATGTTCAACAACGTTATGGGCGTGGTCGTCGGTATCGGCATGCTCGTGACGGGAATTTCTCTCTTCGTCGGCGCCATCGGGGTCATGAACATCATGTTCGTCTCGGTCACCGAGCGGACCCGAGAAATCGGCATTCGCAAGGCGATCGGCGCCAGGAGAAATGCGATCCTCACCCAGTTCCTCTTCGAGTCGTCGTCGATCTGCATGGTTGGTGGTCTCATCGGAACGGCCCTGGCCTTTGGTGTCGCCTCCCTCATCGACCGCTTCCTCATGCCCGCAACCGTATCGTGGCCCATTGTTGGGGTCGCAATCCTGGTCTCACTGAGTGTCGGCGTGGCGTCAGGCATCCTGCCCGCCTATCGCGCCTCTCGTCTGAATCCGATCGAAGCCCTGAGGTACGAATGACTTCCTTCTCCCTCTTTACTTGGATTGAAGCCTTCCACATGGCCCTGAGCGCAATTGCCGCGCACAAACTCCGGTCTCTTTTGACGCTTGTCGGTATCATCGCCGGAGTGGCGGCCATTATCTCCATCATGACCGGGATTTCCGTGGTTCAGAACACGATGGAGAAGGAACTCAGCGTGCTCGGCGCGACCACCTTTCAGGTGCAGAAATTCCCCGTAGGGACCTTCGGCCCCAACAATATAGATTTTCGCAAAATCGCCCGACGCGAGCCGATTACCGTCGAAATGTCCGCCCTGGTGCGCGAGAAGGTCTCCAACGTGGAGGCCGTCGGCTCCGAGCTGTGGGGCTTCGGTGCGACGGCGAAGTACCGAAATGAGAGTACCAATGCCAACCTCTCGACCTGCGGAGGCACACCCGAATACCCGGAGAACAACACCCACTGGGTGGGACTGGGCAGAAACATCACGCACGAAGATGTGAGGGTGGCGCGCAGGATCGCCGTCATCGGCTTCAACGTCGGACAGGTTCTCTTCCCCTTCACCGATCCAATCGGTAAGGAGATCAAGGTCGACGGGCACAAGTTCATCGTTCAAGGAGTCTTTGACGAAAGAAAATCGGCGATGGGCGGAAACTTCGACAACTACATCCTGATGCCGATCACCGTGTTCAAAAAGATCTACGGAAGCCGAGACCGAGGGGGCCGTACGCGGTCCGTGAACATGACGGTTCGAGCGACCCATCCCGACCTGCTCCAAGACACGATCGCAGAGACGCGCGCCGTTCTACGAGCCTATCGAGGCGTCGATCCACGCGATGAGGACGACTTCGAAATCTTCAGCAGCAATTCTCAGATCCAGGCATTTGACCAGGCCACAGGTGGCGTGAAATCCGCCGCCTTTGTCCTCGGCATCATCGGTCTGGTCGTCGCCGGCATCGGCATCATGAACATCATGCTGGTGTCCGTCACCGAACGGACCCGAGAAATCGGCATCCGCAAGGCCCTCGGCGCAAAACGCAGTAGCATCCTGCTTCAGTTTCTGATGGAATCGGTCGTCCTCTGCAACATCGGTGGCGTCATTGGCGTCCTGACCGGTTTCGCCATCGGCAACATCGTCATCCTCTTCACCGATTTCTACCTCAAAGTGCCGATGGAGTGGGCCGTTCGCGGTCTTCTGTTCTGCACCTTCGTCGGCATTGTCTTCGGCATGTGGCCCGCAATTCGCGCTGCGCGCATGGCCCCGATTGATGCTTTGGGATACGAGTAGGGGCATGGGTATCCTCGAATTCACGAAGCAATCACCCCCCACCGGGGGTCAGACCTTTTGCTGCGGGTCATCTCGTTCGCGTGGACGCAAAAGGTCCGACCTGGCTCCGCACGGGAAGCGCGTTCAAAAATTGCTCTCCCGGCGACGAGGCAGGCCGTCGCTCGCATTGTCTGCGGGGCCGGATTTCTGTTTGTATCACCCCACCTTCCCGGGCCCACAGACAATGCGACGCTGGTGCACCGCCAGATGCGCCAGAAGGCCGGGGTTACAATCCAGGCCGCCCCAGGAAGGCGATCAAACCCGGCGAGGCGCGCAGTTCGCGGATCTTGGCCGATAGTTGAGCTGAGAGCCTTGCTAGAGCCCCTTCGGAAGGCCCTCTCGCGGGTCTCCGGCGTAGAAATCGACGAACCTCTTGGCGGCCTCCTCGCCGGCCGGTGACAGAACCTTCGGAACAATGATTTCGACGCTGTAAAGGTGGTCGCCGTGGACGCGTGTCTTGGTGTTCCGCGCACCTTTACCACGGAGGCGAAAGATCCTCCCGGAATTGGTCCCCGGGGGCACCTTCGCCCGGACAGGCCCGTGAATCGTGCCGACGACGATCTCGGCCCCTCGATAGGCCTCAGGAAAGGTGATCGGGATGGTGGTATGAATATCGTCGCCCTCTCGTTTGAAAAAGTGGTGCTCCCGAACACTGACGCGAACAAACAAATCACCCGGCGGTCCCCCGTTCATCCCCTCGGCGCCTTTTCCGGCAAGACGAATTTTGCGTCCATCCACGATGCCCTCGGGCGTTCGAATACGCATTCTCTCGGTCGAAATCACCGAACCGGCGCCATGGCACTCCCCGCAACGCCTGCTCTTTTTTGCCCCGGAACCTCCACATCCGCCACACCGTACCTTGCGCTGGACGGGAAGCGTGACCGACGTCCCGCGCATCGCCTCCTCAAAATCCACCTCGATCTGAACTTCCTGATCTTCTCCCCGCCGGGCGGTCTGGACTCCCCGTTGTTGTGCTCCGCCAAAAAACTGCCCAAACAAATCACCGAGATCCTGGAATCCCCCCATCCCACCAAGGTCACCGAAATCAACCTGCACTCCACCGGGACCCCGGGATCCACCAAACGGATTGAAACCGGGTCCGCCCGGCCCGCCCTCTGTCGTTCCGAAGGTATCGTATTTGCGGCGCGAATCAGAATCGGAAAGCACTGTATATGCTTCCTGAATTTCCTTGAAATGACGTTCGGCCTCCGCGTTTCCCGGGTTCACGTCGGGATGGAATTTGCGTGCCAGTTTTCGGTATGCCTTTTTGATGTCATCCTTCGAGGTGTCACGCGACACCCCGAGGATCCGGTAATAATCCTTCCCCACGCGATCCTCCTCGGACCTCGAAACTCACACAAATATGAGTGAGGTCGTGTGAAATTGTAGCGCGTCCCCATCTGGATCTGTCGGTGGAAACGTGTTTGTCTTCAGGACAGAAACAGGCAGGTTTTCTACAAGGTTAATTGAAACAAGGATTTCCGAGAAATCGTACTCAATTTCCTCGCACAAGGAAATCCGCAGTTTGATACCGAGATTGAAAAATTGAGTCCTTTCCGGCCGGAAACGAGTGCACCCAAGATTCACCCCCCACAGCAGCATCCGGAACGATACAATGGCTATCGTGGATCTATCGTTGTTCTTTGCTGTCCTTTTTTTCGCCATCCCAGCCCGGAGAAACCGGAGATGGTTCCCGCTCATCCTGTTCGGTATCTTTGTGGCGACGGTTGTCAACCTTCCGATGGCCTTTCGCTTCTCCCCGGGGGAAAAACAGCCCATCCCCGAATATTGGTTCGAGCTGCTCTCCCACCCCGCAGTCGCGATCGTCGGCAGCACCGTCGCCATTTTCCTGATTCTGTGGGGCGTTGTTCGCTTGGTCTCGAACCGTGACCCTAACCGTGCCCTCGCTCATAGGCTCGAGAAGCGGGGAGACCCGGCTGCAGCTGCACACCTTTTCCTGGAGGGAGGAAATCCCGCCCGTGCGCTGCGCCTTTTTCAGCGGGCCCACGACTGGGCTGCCGCCGCCGAGGCCGCCCAAAAACTCGGACGAACCCGAGAGGCAGCCGAGATGTTGCAAAAGGCCGGCGGGCGACACCTCAGTGAAGCGGCTCGCCTTTTCTTTCGAGTCGGCGATTCCGACGGCGCCGTGAACTGCACTCACGATTTTGCGAATTTTCTCGCTACCGAGAACCGCTTCGACGAAGCCGTTGAGGTGTGGCTGAAAATTGGAGATGTTGGGAGGGCTGTCCGGACCGCCCATCTCGCTTTGGACAGGCGCTGCCTTCGAGCCACCCGGCAATCGTATCAAGCCGCACTCCGCGCCGCGCGCGAAGGCCGCGATCACCGCCTGATGGCCCGCCTCCATGAATTGGGAGAGAAGTGGGAGGCTGCGGGAAATGCGTGGCAAAACGCCGGAGACCACAAAAGATCAGCTGCTGCTTTTGCCAAAGCCGGACTCCTCGACAAGGCCGCTAGCGCCGAACTTGCCGCGGGCAATTCCGCCAGCGCCGCCAGGCTCCGCCTGGTAAACCTCCGAGCCCTCAGAGACCGGCGACGCATCAGCGAAGGCGAAGGCCCAGCCGGCCTGCCGGAAGCCCAGCGACTGACAAAAGTCATCACATCAGCCACAGATTCCCTCATTCCTCTGCTTGAAAAACTGGGAATGGAGAACGAAATCATTGAGGTCCTCAATCTCTCCGGCAGGACCGAAGACGCGGTGGCTCGACTGATCGACGACGGTCACGAAGGAGCCGCCGCTGAACTGGCGAGAGAGGCCCAACGGTGGAATGTTGCAGCCCCAATCCTGGAACGCCTTGAACGCTGGGGAGAGGCCAGCGACATCTACGAGTTAGACGGCAACCTCGCGAAAGCTGCAATCTGCGCGGAGCGCGGCGGCGAGGACCAGAGAGCCCTGAGTCTCTGGCGAGCCCTTGGGCAAACCGTCCAAGCCGCCCACTGTATGGCGCGAATCGGCTCTCTTCAGGAAGCTCTCCAGGACCTCCACCGACAGGGGCTACTGGAAGAGGCGTGTACGCTCCTCAGATCTTTTCCCGGCCCGGTTCCCGATATTCCCGACGTCATCCTCGACATGGCCGCATTCAAACGCGACAACGGCCACCTTGAAGAAGCCGTAGCCAGCCTTCAGAGAGCCGTCATCGGCGTGGCCCTTCAGCCGGGACGATTGGATCCGGCTGTTGCCCTCGCGAAACAACTTTTTGAACTCGGTGATTTTAAGGCCGCCGAGATACAACTTGAACGGGTGCTTGCCTTCGACTACGCTCACGATCCGGCCCTGGCACTCAAGGCCCAATTTCAGGGCGAACCAGCGAACGTCGATACGGTAGCCACCTCCCCTGCGGAAAAAGAAGAAGGCTCGGCATCTCTCATCGGCGCGTCCAAAGCAATTCAGCGATACGAGATTCGCCATGAACTCGGGCGCGGAGGCATGGGAGTGGTGTACCTCGCCCGCGACACCCGCCTCGATCGTGACGTAGCCATTAAGGTCTTACGAACGACCTCAGACCAAGAAGCCTCCAGACTCAAGGAAGAGGCGATGGCTGTCGCCAACCTCAATCATCCCGGCATCGTCACCATCTTCGACTTCGAAGCGGGCTTCGACGGGTACTTCATTGCAATGGAATTTGTGTCCGGTGAGACACTGGATTCCATTGTCAAAACCGATCACCCGCGAATTCAGGTCCAGTTGCGGTCGATTTTCCTGAGAATCGCAACCTCTCTGGCCTATGCCCATGATCATCACGTGATTCACCGCGATCTCAAACCGGCCAATATCCTGCTCACATCTACCGGAGATGTGAAGATCCTGGATTTCGGAATTGCCGCCAGGCTCGACAAGGAGGGCGGTGTCAAGGTCTCGGTCTGCGGTACTCCCTTTTACATGGCCCCAGAACAAATCCGTGGCGAGCCACCGACGCCGGCCTCCGACATCTATTCTCTCGGCGCAACGGCCTTCCACCTGGGAACCGGAAAACCACCTTTCCCGAGCGGTAATGTCATCGAAGCTCATCTCGAAACGCCACCGCCGGATCCTCGAGAACTGAATCCCCACATCGATCAGAATATCGCTCAGATCATCCTCAGGTGCTTGGCCAAGAACCCGGTGGACCGTTTCCACAACTGCCACGAGCTCGTCAATACTCTGAATAGCTAGAGGTCCGATTCAACTTGGATTGCGACTTTTGATGTATTTTTGATTTTATTGGGTATGATGCCGATCCGCAGGCATTCTGCGTAAGGAGATTCAATGGGATTCGGAAAACTATGGAAGCGACCGGAGACTCGGTTCTTGATTCTGTTCCTCGTAATTCTCGGGGTCAGTTTCACCGTAGTCGCGGTGCAATACGTGAATGACCATTTCGTAGTTCCTTACACCACGCTGGTCGCTCGCACATCCGGCCAGATTCTCCAACTCTTCGGGGAGGACATGACCATCGACGGCTGCGCACTCCGATCCCCTCGGTTTTCGGTCACCATTTACAACGGCTGCAACGGACTCATCACCAGTCTGATTTTCATCGCTGGAGTCCTCGCCTTCCCGGCACGTTGGTCGGCCAAGGTCATCGGCGTGGTCGGGGGACTGGCGGCGATTCAGATCATTAACCTGGTACGCATCATTTCTCTTTTCTACATCGGCATCTTTTTTCCGAGGATGTTCAACTCCTCGCACATCTTTATCTGGCAGTCGATTGTCATTCTTTTCGGTGTCAGCCTGTGGATCGTGTGGGCGCAACGTTTTGCCGATCCCCAGAAAGCGGACCAGACACCGACTCGGAACTGAACATGTCTCATTCTTCAGCGGTCACCAGCCTCTTGCGTCGCCTCCCGGCGGCGCTGATCGTAGGGATGTTGATCTGGCTTGGCTGTCGGCCCATCCTGGATCCGGCGATCACGGGTTTGGCCGAAATCCTCATCAGAGGCTTCGAATATCCCCGCGTCACTCAGATCATCGCTGCAGACCATCATGCAGAAGTGAGGCGTTCTGATTTTCGCAGTGACTCAAAGATCCCGACCATTCCCCTCACCGAAAATAATTTCAACACGATTGTTCTTCTGGCCCTGTTCCTTGCTCTTCCTCGGCCTTTTTCCAAGTCTCAGCTGGAGAAGCTGCTGATGGGCTGGTGCGTGCTCTATTTCACTCAGACCCTCAACCTCGTATTTCACGTCAAATGCCTATATGCCCTCGGCCTGGGGGAATGGAGCCAGCAACAATACTCGGACTTTGCGAGGAATTTCTACGGGTATTTACGGTACTTCACCGATCTTCCCGGTCGATTCAGCTTTCCTTTCCTGATCTGGATGGGCTTCAATTGGGAACAGATCCTTGGCCTTATCCAGCTCCAGCCACTGCCTGCCTCTGACGGTGCCGAGCCAAGATCATCCGGGAAGAAAAAG
Source organism: Thermoanaerobaculales bacterium (assembly GCA_021107705.1). Taxonomy (GTDB): domain Bacteria; phylum Acidobacteriota; class Thermoanaerobaculia; order Thermoanaerobaculales; family Sulfomarinibacteraceae; genus JAIOSJ01. Next base: position 7,518 of record JAIOSJ010000250.1, read on the forward strand.
AAGAAATAACTATCGCTTCCGCAGGAAGCGATAATCCGGGATGTTGAACTCCTTGATCTTCGAGATCAAGGCGCCACGGGAGAGATTCAATACTCGTGCGGCCTTGCTCTGGTTCCCCTTGGTTCGCTTCATGACACGGTCGATGATCAGACGCTCGACTGCCGGAACGACAGTCTTGAGGTCGTCGAGACTGAGGAGCGCGGCGGCGTCCTGGCCCTCACCATCACCCATGCCTTCCAAGGGAATGGCCGGAACGATACCCCTGATCATGTCCCCCGAAGGGGTCGCAGAGACCAGGCGGCGCAGTTCGGCCAAGAGTTCCACCATCTGACCTTCAAATGGATGTTGCAACAGAGAGTTGAGGCTCTCCAACTCAATGCCCCGAATCTCCTTCTCCTGCTCGGCCGCAACTGTATCCAGGAGGCTCACTATCATCAGCGGAAGATCTTCGCGCCGACTCTGCAGGGAGGGCACCCTGATGACGTGGTGCCGAAATATATTGTAAAGTTCCGGGTCAAACCGGCCCTCGTTGAGGAGAGAGGTGCAATCTTCTTCGGTGGTGGCTATCCAACGAACTCGCGGACTGAGCCCGGACTCCACATCAGACAATATCGTAGCCGCGGCTTCCCTCTGAGCCTCCAGTGAGGCGAGGTGGATATCCTTGAGCAACACCTGTCCGCTTTCGACCTGTATGGTCGGCTTCTCCGAATCGAGTCCCCAGAGTTCCATTCGAATAGCCTTATTGCTCCCCTCCTGCACCTGGTACATCCGCGTCAGCGGGGGTCCGTTTGGATTTAGGGAAGAAATCAGGTTTGCTGAAGCCGTCCGCCCAACGCCCTTCCTACCGCAAAGAAGCACAGGATAGGGAGACCGGGCTGCCTGAATCAGAGACTCACGAAAGAACTGGACGCCCTGACTCTGGCCGGGCACCATTGCTTCCACTGCGGCCCTGGCCTCAGACTCCCACGAGCCGTACATCGCACTTGACTGTTCCACCCTCTCCCAGTGAATCGTCAAAAACCGCGAGAGTTCCGCCAGAATCAACTCATCGTCGGCTTGCCGGTCTGAGTCGGTTTCAACCATGAAATAGGCGTGGTTACTCACCGGTCCATGGCCGACCGGATAGACCACAACCCGTCGACTGCCCAAACGTACAACCGCATAACGGCTTTCGCCCGCGAGTTCCTCGAAGGTGCGCCTCGGCAACCGAGGCACCTTGCCCGTCCACTGTGAAAGCAACGGCGAAAAGCGTCCCTCATCATCGACACGAGCGAACATCGCCTGTCGTTCGGGAAAGATTCTCTCCATGAAGGTTTTCAAGGAAGGAATCAAATCCAAGCAGACTCCCCTGCGAAACAACTCCACGGCACATGTCCGGGCCTCTCCGATCCGGCTCGGTTCACTGTAGAGCACGACCTCAGATCGTTCCTTGTCTGCGGGTACTCCACCTTCCGAATTCACATCGCCTTCGGCCTTTTCGACGGGCGAAACCGAGGATGAATCCTCAACGACATCCATCACCCGTTGATCGTCGGAAGCCCACCCGGAGAAAACAATCGTGGCCGTCCCGATGCGAACCCGATCACCGATCCTCAGCACACCTCTCGATCGTCGTTCACCGTTGAGCACCGCCACCTGGCGGCTTTGACCGATAAAGATAAATGCTTCATCTTTGCGCTGGATGATGAGGTGCCGGGGAGCGACCCCGGGCGCCCGAATAATCACGTCGTTTCCGCTCGAAGCCCCGATGGAGAAGACATCCTTGGCCACTTCATACCTGACCTCAGATCCGCCGCTCCCTTCAATGACCAACGTCACCATTTCTCACTCCCCGCAGCACCGGTGTCCTGTCAATCGCCAATTCGAAAGGCTTTGAACCAATATCATGACACCCCGTCCATCTCCGCACACCAAGAGCGAACGCCCCAAACCACCGGCGACTACTGCCTCTTTCGGTTGCTGAGGATTCTCCTGTGCGCCCTTCAGGATATACCGGAGGAAACACTGTGTCAATTAGTTCAACACCTGATCACAGCAACAACCGGGAACCGCTATAATTTGCCCATGCTTTCCTTCCCCTCGACCTCCATCGCCTGCATCGGTTCGATTCTGATGAGCACTGGATTTATTTTCGGCCAGGTTGTGGAGAAGAAGAAACCGGAAGTTCCATCCATTCCTTCAAGTCCAATCCCGATTCACGAGAAAACCCATTTCATCGTCAAATACATCGGCATCACCTGTGGGCACATGACGCTCGAAAGCCGGCTGGAAGAACTCGAAGGGCGACCGGCTTACCACATCGTGATGGAGGCCCGAAACTCCAAATTCTTCAACAAGATCTACAAAGTGGACGCGCGTTTCGATTCCTGGGTGGACGCCGAAACTCTCAGTACTCTGGTCTACGAGAGCGTCACCACCGAAAAGGGCGAGACCTCGTATGAACACTACGAGGTCGATGCCGCCAATGGTCGAGTGGTGGCGACCGAGGACGGAGAACAGAGCACTCTCGAATTCGCCGGCGGCCAGGTTTTGGACCCCCTGGCATTTGTCTTTCGCCTTCAAGCCCTCACCGACATCCCAGGAGAGAACATCACCCTGACCCTGCTGACATCCAAGGGTGCTGTGGAAACCGTCAGTAGGGTGTCCGGTCTGCAGAAGCGACGCACCGCCCGAGGCCGACGCAACCTCGTCGAGGTGGAGCCACAACCCGTAGACGGCACGTTCTTCTCCCGCAAGGGAGAATTCAGTCTCTGGGTGGAGCCGGGCGCCGCGGGCTCACTCTATGTCCTTGACTTCAGGCTTTCCTTCGGGCGCCTGGCGGCCAAGCTGGATTGAAGGAGCTCTCAGCTCAGCTGTTTGCACACGTCTGGGCTGTCGACAATTCCCACGTGAATGGGGTCTCCTCCGCCATCTTCTTCCTTTTTGGGAATGCAGACCTCCCCCAACCGGTTCAGTTGGTTGGGAGTTGACGTTAGCCCGACCTTCTCACCGTATTTCGTCGCGAGACTGCAAAGATGGTGCGCAGCGCGGGTTTTTGAGTAATGAGGCGACGAGTCGTACCCAACGGTACGTCGCAGGAGACGAATTCCGAAAAGGACCGCGCGGTGTGCCATATCTGCGGTCGCAGTAGGAAGCTGGTGAGGTCGGGTTAGCGACATGAGTTCAACGAAGATGCTGGAAGAATTCGCGAATCGGGAGTACGAACACGGCTTCGTGACCGATGTCGAGCAGGAGAGTTTCCCTCCGGGCTTGGACGAAGATGTCGTCAGGGCCATTTCCGCCAAGAAGAACGAACCTGAATGGCTCACCCAATGGCGTCTGGAAGCGTTCCGCCATTGGCAGACGATGTCCGAGCCGGACTGGCCGAAGGTCGAGTATGATCCCATCGACTATCAGGCAATTTCCTATTTCGCCGCACCAAAAAAGAAGATCGCCAGTCTCGACGAGATCGACCCGGAAATCCTCAAGACCTACAAGAAACTGGGGATTCCTCTCGACGAACAAAAAGCCCTGGCCGGAGTTGCGGTTGACGCCGTCTTCGATTCGGTGTCGGTGGCAACGACGTACAAAGAGAAACTGGCCGATGTCGGCATCATCTTTTGTTCCTTCTCCGAGGCCGTTCAGGACCATCCCGACCTAGTCCGGAAATACCTTGGATCGGTTGTTCCCTACCCCGACAACTTCTTTGCCGCCCTGAATGCAGCTGTATTTTCTGACGGTTCCTTTGTCTACATTCCCAAGGGTGTTCGCTGTCCGATGGAACTGAGCACCTATTTCCGCATCAACGCCTCCAACACCGGTCAGTTCGAACGCACCCTCATCGTCGCCGATGAAGGTGCGGTCGTGAGTTATCTGGAGGGGTGCACCGCCCCGCAGCGTGACGAGAACCAGTTGCACGCGGCCGTTGTGGAGTTGGTGGCGCTCGACAATGCTCAGATAAAATACTCCACGGTTCAAAATTGGTATCCGGGAGACAAAGAGACCGGCGCCGGAGGGATCTTCAACTTCGTCACCAAGCGAGGAATCTGCGGCAAGAACGCAAAGATCTCCTGGACTCAGGTTGAGACCGGGTCCGCAATCACGTGGAAATACCCATCAGTCATCCTCAAAGGCGATGACTCGGTGGGCGAGTTCTACTCTGTGGCCCTCACCGCCGGGCGACAGCAGGCCGACACCGGCACCAAAATGGTCCATCTCGGAAAACATACACATTCGACCATCATTTCGAAGGGGATCTCAGCAGGTCGTGGGCAGAATACCTACCGTGGACTCGTCAAGGTGGCCAAGAGAGCGGAAAACGCGCGGAATTTCTCCCAATGTGACTCGATGCTGATCGGTTCGGACTGCGGCGCCCACACCTTCCCCACCATCGAGATCCACAATTCCTCTGCCCAGATGGAACACGAGGCAACGACCTCGAAGATCGGCGAGGACCAGATTTTCTACTGTAACCAGCGCGGCCTTTCCACCGAGGACGCGGTGTCGATGATCGTCAACGGCTTCTGCAAAGAAGTCTTCAAGGAACTTCCCATGGAATTTGCCGTCGAAGCCCAGAAGCTGCTCGGCGTCAGCCTCGAGGGAAGTGTCGGATGAAACACCGGCAGCAATCTGTTGTTCGCAGTTGGCTATTCCTGGAGTATTGCAAACAGCTGAGCTGATAGCTCCCGGCAGAGCCGGGTTTGGAGACCAAAACACAATGCTTGAAATCAATAACCTCCATGTTTCCATCGAGGGCAAGGAGATCCTCAAGGGAATTGACCTCTCGGTGAAGGCCGGCGAGGTCCACGCCATCATGGGGCCCAACGGCTCCGGCAAGAGCACCCTCGCGTCGGTCTTGGCCGGACGTGAAGAGTACGACGTCACCGCCGGCGAGATCCGCTTCTTTGAAAACGATCTCCTCGACATGGACGCCGAAATTCGCGCCCGCGAGGGTCTGTTCCTGGCCTTCCAATATCCGATGGAGATCCCAGGCGTCGGCAACACCTACTTTCTCCGCGCCGCTCTGAATGCCATTCGCGAACACAAGGGGGAATCCCAACTCGATGCCTTCGACTTTCTCCAGGTTGTGCGGGAGAAAATGAAGCTGGTTCAGCTCGACGAGTCCCTGCTCAAACGTGCCGTGAACGAGGGCTTCTCAGGCGGCGAGAAGAAACGCAACGAAATCTTTCATATGGCGGTGCTCGAGCCTCGCCTGGCGATCCTCGACGAAACCGACTCCGGGCTTGACATCGACGCCCTGCGCATCGTTTCCGAAGGCGTGAATTCTCTGCGCTCACCTGATCGAGCTTTCGTTGTCATCACCCACTATCAGCGCCTTCTCGATCACATCGTGCCGGATTTCGTTCACGTTTTGAAGGACGGTCAGATCATCCGCAGCGGCGGCCGCGAGCTTGCCCTTGAACTGGAGTCTCAGGGTTACGAACGACTCGAACCTGAGACCTCCCAAGCCTCGTAATGGGTTCCGAGATGACTGCTTTTCAACCGACCTTCAGTAAGCCCGCCCATGCCAATCCCTCGATTCAGGCTCTCCGAGCTGCGGCACGAACCCGGTTCGAAGCCCTTGGATTTCCCACCCGGCGCCAGGAGGCATGGCGTTTCGTCAATTTGGGCGCCGTAATAACGACGGAATTTGCTCCTGAACGGCCCGGTACGATCGACGTCACGCCATGGTCTCTTCCGGAGAGCCTAACCCTTGTGTTCGTCAATGGAAGATTCGATCCCGAGCGCTCCAATCTGACTCAAATTCCACCCGGCATGGTGATCAAGACTCTTGCAGACGCCCTCGAGGATGACAAAGGTGTTGCCCAGTCGCACCTCGGCACATCGGCCGCGTTCGACGATCACCCCTTTGTCGCGCTCAACACCGCACAGGATCTTGAAGGCGCCTTCATCCATCTCCTTCCCGGCACAGATGTCGAAAAGACCATCCACATCCTGTATGCCGGCGCCGGTAAGAACACGGTGAGCTATCCCCGAACCCTCATCGTCGCCGAGTCCGGGGCCCGCGCCAACATTGTCGAGAGCTATGTGAGTGAGGACCAATCCCTGAGCTGTCCGGTGACGGAGGTGGCCGTAGCCCAGGATGCGTCAATCCACCACACCCGACTGCAGGAAGAACATCTTTCCGCCAACCACCTCGGAAGTGTCGCGGTGAATCTCGGCAGCAACGCAGCCTATCAACTGAGCAGCATCAACCTCGGCGCCGCCGTGGCCCGGATCGATATCAATGTCTCCCTCAACGGCGCCGGCGCAGACGCCTCTCTCGACGGTCTCACGCTCGTCGGCGGCACACGCCAAGGCGACCACCATGTGCGAATCGATCACAAGGTGGGCGAGTGCACCAGCACACAGCGTTTTCGAAGCGTCCTCGATGATGAAAGCCGGGCGGTCTTCACCGGACGAATCGTCGTCGCTGAGGGTGCGCAAGGAACCGACGCAAATCAATCCAGCAAAAGCCTCGTCCGTTCGAGCGACGCTGTTGCGTTCAACAATCCACAGCTGGAAATCTACACCGACGACGTCCGCTGCACCCACGGCTCCACCGTCGGCCGACTGGATGAGGAAGCCCTTTTCTACCTCAGGGCCCGGGGCATCGGTCGCGCGGAGGCCGAAGGTCTTCTGACCCTTGCCTTTGCCGCTGAGGTACTCGACGCCATTCCAAGTAAAGAGATTCGCACCCGCCTGGAAAATCTCATCACGACCCGTCTTGGGACGGAGACCGGATGATGTCGGAACACCTCACGGCTCGGCCCTTCGACGTCGAAGCCATTCGCGCCGACTTTCCTGCCCTTCATCAGCAGGTGCACGGTCACCCGCTGGTCTATCTTGACAACGCCGCCACCACTCAGAAACCACGAACCGTCATCGACGCGGTTCGAGGGTTTTACGAGAATGACTGCTCCAACGTCCACCGCGGGGTCCACGCCCTTTCCCAAAGAGCAACTGTCGCCTACGAAAGCTCACGCACCGTGATAAAAAACCACGTGGGCGCCCGAGACAGCCGGGAAATCGTCTTTACCCGCTCGACGACCGAGAGCATCAACCTGGTAGCCCACAGCTTCGTCCGCCCCAGGCTGAAAGAGGGCGACGAGGTGCTGATCACCACGATGGAGCACCACTCCAACATCGTTCCGTGGCAGCTTCTGTGCCAACAGACCGGGGCAAAGCTACGCGTCGTACCGATCAGTGATGAGGGTGAGATCATCATGGAGGAATACGCCAAACTTCTCAACGACCGCACCCGCATCGTCGGCGTTGTGCACATTTCGAACGCCCTCGGCACCGTCAACCCGGTGAAAGATATGATTCAACTCGCCCATGAGCAGGGCATTCCGGTACTCGTCGACGGGGCTCAAGCTCTCCCTCATCTGCCCGTCGACGTCCAGGATCTGGACTGCGATTTCTACGCATTCTCGGCCCATAAGGTGTACGGCCCAACAGGCATCGGCGCCCTGTACGGCAAACGCGCGCATCTCCTGGAAATGACGCCCTACCAGTCAGGCGGCGACATGATCCTGTCGGTGACTTTCGACGAGACCCATTTCAACGAGCCTCCGCACCTCTTCGAAGCGGGAACGCCGAATATCGAGGGTGCACTCGGATTTGCCAAGGCCCTCGAATATCTTCAAAGCGTCGGTATCGAGGCCACCCAGGCTCACGAGAAACATCTTCTCGATCAGGCGACCGAGGCCGTCCTCGAGGTGCCGGGGATTCGGCTGGTGGGTCGGGCTCGACAGCGCGCCGGCGCACTCAGCTTCGTCATGGAGGGAATTCACCCCCATGACATCGGAACGATCCTGGATCAAGAGGGAGTCGCCGTCCGTGCCGGCCACCACTGTGCTCAACCCGTCATGCAGAGATACAAGCTCTCGGCCACCGTGCGGGCCTCCTTTGCTCTGTACAATCGATCCGACGAGATCGAAGCCCTCGTGAAGGGCCTTCATACCGTTCGGGAGGTTTTCGGCTGATGTCCGATTTGAAAGAGCTCTACAAAGAAGTCATTCTCGACCACAATCGAAACCCAAGAAATTGCTACATCATGGACTGCGCCACTCGGACCGCGGACGGCCACAATCCGCTGTGCGGCGACACAGTCAAGGTCTATTTGAGAATCGAGGACGGAATCATCGAAGAAATCTCGTTCCAGGGGCACGGTTGCGCCATCTGTACCGCCTCGACCTCGCTGATGACCGAATCGGTCAGGGGCAAGACTGTTGAGGAGGCTCAAGGACTCTTTGACGAGTTTCACCTGATGCTGACGGGAGTTGCTGAGGAGCAGGGCATCGAAATGGGCAAATTGATGGTATTCGAAGGAGTCAGGGAGTATCCCGTGCGCGTCAAGTGCGCCACCCTCGCCTGGCACACCCTTCACGCGGCGATGGAAGAGAAGAAAGAAAACGTCAGTACAGAGTAAAGAAAGCTCTCGGCTTACTGAGTGCAACGCCACGAAGAGGGAAAAGCAGCCACAAAAAGGCGCAAAAAGCACGAAATGGAAAACCGCCTGGCCTAGCCCGACCTTTTTGAGCTTTTTGACCCCTTCGGCCCGATATTATTGGAGATGCCATGAACTCTGAACTCAAAACTCGCATCATCGACATGCTCAAGACAATCTACGATCCGGAAATCCCGGCGAACATTTATGACATCGGCCTCATTTACGAGGTAACGATCAGCGACGAGAGGGATGTCTCCATCCTCATGACCCTGACGTCACCGATGTGCCCGGTGGCCGAGAGTCTACCGCCGGACGTGCAATTCAAGGTTGGTGCCCTCGAAGGTGTGGGTTCGGTCGAAGTCGAGGTGACATGGGATCCGCCGTGGTCGCCGGACCTCATGTCCGAAGCCGCCCAGCTGGAGTTGGGGATGTTCTAG
>JAIOSJ010000403.1 GCA_021107705.1 Thermoanaerobaculales bacterium
GATAAAACCACTCTCCAGCAGCGGCTTAATGGTACGCAGGTGTCGTCTCAACACCGCTCGGACATAGCGTCCCACATCGAGAGGGACTTCTCCCGTCCTGGGATATTGTCAGGCTGAAGGCGGCCTTCCGTTGTGCCCCCCCCGACATCACGGTCAAGTGCTGGGGCGTCCTATCGCCATGATGTCCCTTTCGGTTGTTCCTACTTCGGTGTTTTTTTCGCTCAGCCTGAGCGAAAGGGATAGGTATGGTTTGTTCTTCGTTTATTCGACCCAAGAAGGCCGAAAGAACTTGACAAGGTCGAGGGGGGGGTAGAAATTGAGACGTGTCGACAATCGTAAACCGGGAAGACAGAACTCAAGGAGGAGACATGAGGCATTGGGCAGTCGTCATCGTTGTATTGGTCGTTGGTTGTTCGTCGATGGCGTGGGGGCAGGGCATCGAGGACATCGTTTTCTATGACACATTCGAGTCGGGTGACACCTCCGGTTGGTGGGCGCCTGCGAGGGTCGGAGAGACGGGGCAGAAGACGTGTTATGACCAGGCGGGTACGGTGATCGACTGTGCAGGCACGGGTCAAGACGGTGACATTCAGTCGGGCGTAGCGTGGCCCGAGCCTCGATTCGTCGACAACAGTGACGGGACCGTCACGGACATGCTGACTGGGCTGGTGTGGTTGAAAGATGCGAGCTGTGCGGATCTGGCGGGTACGGACTATGGTATGGCCGATTGGACGACGGCCCTGACGGCGGCGCAGGCGCTGGCCGACGGGACCTGCGGTCTGACGGACACCTCGGTCGCGGGCGCCTGGCGGTTGCCAAGCGTCAACGAGTTGCAGAGCCTGATCTATTACGAGTACCACTATCCGGCCTTGTCAAATGCTGCAGGAACAGGGCAGTGGACCGAAGGCGACGTGGTTGCGGGCGTGGAGTCGTACTTCTACTGGTCGTCGACGTCCCTCGTGTTCGGCCCGTATTACGCGTGGAGCGTGAGCCTCAGCTACGGCAACGTCAGCCTCAACGGCGTCAAGACGAACACTTACTATGTGTGGCCGGTGCGAGGCGGACAGTGAATGATTTGGTTCTTTGGCTCTTTGTGTTGTTTCGGGGGTGCAGGGGGAAAATCCCCCATGCCACGTCGAAATTTTTGAGAGCGCCGTGATTCGCTCGACGAAGTTGGTGGCGCGGTACCGGGAGCTGAAGACCGAGGCGCCGGGTTGCGTATTGCTGATGCAGGTGGGTGCGTTCATGCAGGTGATGGACTCGGACGCGCGGGCGGTGTCGGCGATTACCGGTCTGAAGCTGCAAATGGCTGGAGACGTCGACGACCCGGAATTCCGGATGAAAAACGGGGGCCTGTGCGAGGAATTGGTGTTTTTCGCAAGCCTTACAAATGCAAGAGATTGCGTGGAGGTAGGAACATGAGGAACTCACGACCAAAGAAACTGTGGCCTGTATCGTCTCATCGCCGAAGGGCATTCTTTAACACGCTCGTCATCCTCCTGGCCTTGTCGGCGTTGGCTGCGAGCGCGCCGGCCGTGGCTGAAGACGTGGCAGGGAGTTCTGACCACCCCATGCTTTCGCGCTTCCCTGGATCGGTCATCACGGGCTACGAACCCGGGGAGTTCGGCCAGTTCACCATCTTCCTCGGCAAAGCGACCGGAAAATTTGAGCACGAGGCAACCGAGATCTTTGAGGGCAAGGTCACCCGCGTAACGTACGAGATCCCCGATGGTCACTCGGCGCTGGAGGTGTACCGAAGCTATAGCTCGGCGCTGGAGAACGCAGGTTTCGACACTCTCTTCAGCTGCAGCTACGCCAGTAATTGCGGTGGCTACTTCGATTTTAACTTCGGCCGTTTTCCGGGGAATCGGACCAAGACCAGGATCGTCGATGAAAATACTGAGCACTATCTCGCCGCGCGTCATAGCGGACCCGACGGAGAAACGACGGTGGTGCTGTTTGTGTACCAGATCAACTTTGAAACGCAGGTGATGGCCAAACTCGTTCTCCTGGAGAAACAGGCCATGGAACAGGGCCTGATCACGGTCAACGCCAAAGCGCTTGCTCAGGACATTGACAGGAGCGGCCACGCGGCGGTCTACGGTGTGTTCTTCGACACCGACATGGCCGAGATCAAAACGGAGTCCGAGCCGGCGCTGCGTGAAATCGCCGCCCTGCTGAAGCGGAATCCAGAGCTGCAGCTCTTCGTCGTCGGTCACACCGACAACACCGGCAGCCTGAGCCATAACAAAGAGCTTTCCTTCCGACGAGCCGGGGCCGTTGTCGCGGAGTTGACCTCGCGCTACGACATCGACGGCGATCGACTTGTGGCCGCGGGAGTAGGACCGCTTGCCCCGGTAACGTCGAACCTTACCCCTGAGGGGCGTGCCCAGAATCGCCGCGTGGAACTCGTGCGGCAGTAGCCCGGCGCCCAAGGCCGGAGAGTCGTTCCGGGCGCTTCCATGGTAATCTTGATCGGACGTACATGGCCGCATATCTCACCGGGTTTCGTTGGTTGGCATCAAGAGTATTGGGGGGAGTCATGAGATACCTGGCACTTTGTTTGCTGTTCGTTATTGTGTTCTTGCCGGCGGTCGAAGCAGTTGTTCCGGCAACCGATCTTTTCTTGCCGTCGGTCGGCCGTGGGCAAGGAGCGTGTCCCGGAGATGTCTGTTCCCTGTGGCGCACAGACGTCTGGATTTTCAACGCCGACCCGGCAAGCACCGTCACCGTCGAGATGACGTTCCTGCGCCGCAATGCGGCGAATTCCGACCCCGAGGTCGAGACCGTCGAGATCGGCCCCGGACAGACCCTCGAACTCGCCGACATCATGGCAACTGTTTTCCAGCTCGACGGTGTCTTCGGCGCCCTGCGATTCGTTGCCGGAGAGGAAATTGTCGTGACGAGCAGGATTTACGACGCCAACGTGCAGACGAATACCGGCACAGGAACCGCCGGCCAGTTCTTCCCGGCTCTGCCGGCACGCCTCGCGTTGTCCGCCGGTGAGACCACCGATCTCATCGGTCTGGCCAGAGACAGTGATGGAGACTGGCGAACGAACTTCGGCTTTGTCGAGACGACCGGTTTCCCGGCGGACGTCACTGTGGAGTTACTCGATGGCAACGGCGCCGTTCTTTCCGACACATCCTATGAAATCGGCTCTTTCGGTTCACGTCAGATGTCGATCGCCGACGTTGGCGGCCCACCCGGGGAAAACCAACGCATCCGAGTTCAAGTGTCCGAAGGTCCTGGGCGCCTGCTCACATTCGCTTCCCTCATCGACAGCCGCACCGGCGACCCGTCAACCGTCGAGATGGTGACCCTGCAACCGAACCGGATGGTGGGTTGGTACGAGGGTGTTGTGATGACAACCGATGGGCTGCGAATCGACGGCGGGATCGAACTCGCCGTAAGCACTGATGGTCTTACCGAGTTCGCCGGAGTGGTGGGGATTCCCTGCGACGATGCCTTCTTTACGGTCGATTTTGGCACAGGACCGATTCCGGCCACCGCTCTTGAAAACGACGGCAGTTTTGTCACGGTAATGGTGATGCCCTACACCGATGGTGGTGTTCAGGTCTTCACCATCGAATGGACATTGAGTGGCGTCCTGGAAGACGACGGCGTGCTGAGCGGCACGCTGCAGAGTGTGACGAGCGATAGCGTCGGTGGTTGGTCGGTCTGCGAAGGAACCGCCGTACGCGGCTGGCGCGCCGCTTGGGTCGAGCGCTGAGGAGGGCACCGATGAAACGACGACACGACACGATGACGCGGGCCGAGTTCGTGAAACGTACCGCCGGGGCCGTCGGAGGAATGGCGCTTGCCGGCAGTGCGATGGGCGACCTTTTCGCTCTCAGTCCGCAACGTGGTTTCCGGGCGGCGGCATTGCCGCTGGGCACGGCGGCCGATACCGTGCTTCTCAACGGCAAGGTCGCTACCGTGGATGCCTTTGACAGCTTCACTCAGGCGGTAGCCATTCGCGACGGATTGATCCTGCAAACCGGTTCGACGGCGAACATTCAGGCATTGGCCGGCGAAGGCACTCTGGTCATCGACCTCAAGGGCAGGACTCTGACGCCTGGGTTCATCGACGCCCACTGCCACTTCCAGTACAAGGCGTTGATGGGTGATTTCTGGCTCGGTTTCGTGCCGCCGGAGGTCGGGTCGATTACCGAGTTGCAGGACGCCGTTGCCGACCTCGTCACCGGAATGGAAATGGACGAGTGGGTGAACGGATACTACCTCGTCTTCTCCGACGGCCGTTCTCCGACTCGAGACGACCTCGATCCGGTCTCGCCCGACAATCCGGTCTTCATCATGCATCAGGGTGGACACTGGGCCTCGGTCAACTCCCTGGCACTCGCGATGGCGGGGATCACATCGGATACGCCGGATCCAGTCGGCGGCATCATCGAGCGGGATTCCGGCGGTGAACCGACCGGCGTTCTGTACAACCATCGAGCGATGGACCTCGTACGCCACCTGATTCCGCTCTATAGCAACGAGGATCTCGTAACGGGTATTCTCGCGACCCAGCCACTGTTCGCCGCCGCCGGCCTGACCGGTTTTCACGACAACAATATCCGCGACGTCGAAGGTCTTCGTACCTACCAGAGACTCGCCTCGAATGGTCAGGTCTACCAGCGGCAGGGGCTTTTTTACACGCTTGAATGGCCGTCCGATCTCGACCGGGCGCTGCATGAGATCGACCATGTGACCAATGAATTCACGCGATTCGCCGGCTTCAAGTTCCTGATCGACGGCCAGGGGCCGACCTTCTATTGCCACGAGGCGCACGGTGGAACCAGCTATCGGATAACGACCTGGGACCCCAGCACCTTCAAGGAAACCGTGCGTATTCTGCATGAGACCGGCCTTCAGATCTGTGTACATTGCGGCGGTGACGCCGCGGCTGACCTGGCACTCGACGCCTTCGAAGAGGCGATGAATGCCTATCCGCGCTCCGATCCGCGCCACCGCATCGAGCACGCTGTGCTCACCACACCGGAGGCGACACAACGTATGGTCGATCTCGGTGTCATCGTCAGTACACAGCCCCAGTTCATTCGCCTCGCAGGTGATCTCTACAAGGATCTCTTCACCGCCAACCAGATGGAGCGCTTGATCATGACCCGGGAGTGGCTCGATGCCGGCGTAAAAGTGGCTCTCGGATCCGACACCCCGACAACCCTGTGGTACGAGCCGCGCGCGACCCTCTTCGGCGCCATGACACGTCTGACGTGGACCGATCAGGTATTGAACCCCGAGCAGGTGATGACGGTCGACGAGGCCATTCGCGCTCACACCGCCGATGCCGCCTTCGCCCTGCACGAGGAAGACGTGAAGGGCAGCATCGAAGCGGGCAAGATGGCGGACCTCGTCGTGTGGTCAGACGATCCATACAGTGCAACGGCAGAAGAGGTCTACCGGTCCGCGATCGACCTCACCATGGTCGGTGGCGAGATCGTCTACCTCGGGCCGAGACCGCCGCGGCGGCAGATTGGATGAGCCGCAACTTCGCCAAGGACTACGGTGTGCTCCTGATCGACGGACCGCCGGCCGGTATCTGCGCTCGAGCCGTGGTCGTCGTGCACGAGAACGACATCGTTGTTTACTCACAATTGATCGATGAGATCACCGAAGAACCGGACTACGCCGCCGTCATGGCTGCGACTTCGTAACCCGAAGGAAGCGACCACCCGTCTCGCCCTCGACACAACAATGGCGGTCACAGGTCTTTTAGGGAATGGTCAAGCCGTAACGACTGAGCAGGTTCGTAAACCGGGTGTCGGCACGCAAATCAACAAATTGTTCTGTCTTGGCGAACGAGTCGACATCACCATAGCCAAGGTTCAATGCTTCCTCCAGTGCTTTGAGCGCCTCTTCGCGGCGGCCGAGAGCCTCGTAGACGATCGCTTTTTGAAATGGAACCACCGGCGCCTTCCGCAGTTCTTCCAGGCTGTCGAGCACCTCGAGCGCCTCCGTATACGAACCGGTCGCGACATAGACCTGGGCGAGACCAAAGTCGGCGGCTTCGAATTCCGGGTCGAGTTCCTTCGACTGCAGAAACGCAGCCTCGGCCTCCCCATATCTACACTGCAGCACGAGCGCTCGCCCGAGATGATAGTGCGCGCCGATCAAGGACGCCTGAAGACTGATCGAGGTGCGGGCCGCTTTCTCCGCCGCTTCGGCATCGGGCGGCTGCTGATAGGCAAGCGCCCACGACAGCAGATCCCAGGCATAGGCGTTTCTCGGCTCGAGGCGGATCGCCTCACGAAAGAGACTCTCCGCCTCAATGTAGCGATACTGGTTGGCAACGATCTGGCCCATCGCGAGATGGGCTTCGGCCAGCTTTGGATCGAGTTCGAGTGCCCGAGCCGCCAGGATTTCGGCCCTTGCGAGCCGTTCGGCACTGGGATCGAGATTGCGGTAGTACTGGGCCTGTACGCGCGACAATCCGACTAGAGCCAGAGCATAATCGGGATCGTATTTGAGTGCTCGTTCGAAATGCTTTTCGGCTGCTTCCATCTTCTCGGAACTCGAGAAATACTCGATCAACGCCCGGCCCCGAAGATAGGCGTCAAATGCCTGCGCATTGACGGTATGACGTCGTCGCACCGCCATCTGTTCATCCTCACTGAGCCGGAGATCGAGAGCCTCGGCGATGTGGAGGGCGGTGTCTTCCTGCAGGGCGAAAACATCATCCAGAACGCCTTCGAAATCATCTGACCACAGTTGGAAACCGCTCTCGGTGAGCACGAGCTGCGCGGTAATTCTCACGCGGTTGCCGATTTTGCGAACCGAGCCCTCGAGTAGGTAGCGCACCCCAAGTTCGGCGCCGATCTTGCGGGCGTCAACTTCCCGACCCTTGAAGCGGGCCGCCGAGGTCATCGACACGACCTCAAGATTGTTGATTCTCGACAACTTCGACGTAATCTCCGCGGTAATGCCGTCGCTGAAATACTCCTGCTCGGCCTCCGAACTGAGGTTTTTGAAGGGCAAAACGGCGATTGAACGTCCCTCATAAAGCACCGTCGCCGTCTTTTCCGGCCATTGAGAGCAGACAAAGAAACCAGTTCCAACAACGATGACCCCACGCACGACCAACATCTGCAAACGCCTGATTACGTACCGAACACCAAGCGCACCATTCCCATCCTACGAGCCGCA
>JAIOSJ010000442.1 GCA_021107705.1 Thermoanaerobaculales bacterium
CACAGACCGTTTCATCCAGGCATTCTTTGAGGATCTGGACACGCTGCGGATAGAGAGAGCGGAACACTATCCACGGGCGACGGACTATATTCCGCAGATGGCTGACCTGGTCAAGAAACTCGAAGCCGAAGGCCACACCTATCGTTCCGGCGACTCGATCTATTATCGAATTTCCACCTTTCCTGAATACGGCAAGCTCTCCGGTGTTCGACCGGAAGAAAACCTCGCCGGCGCCCGGGTTGATTCGGATGAGTACGAGAAAGAGGATGCCCGCGACTTTGTTCTCTGGAAGGCCAGCAAGGCTGATGAACCCAGTTGGAAGACGCCCCTGGGTGAGGGTCGACCCGGTTGGCACCTCGAATGCTCAGCGATGGCGATGACCCTGCTGGGAGAAGAATTCGACATCCACACCGGAGGCGTCGACAACATCTTTCCGCACCACGAGAACGAAATCGCCCAGTCTGAGGGGGCCACCGGCCGAAGATTCGCTCGATTCTGGCTCCATGCCGAACATCTCAATGTCGAGAGCGAGAAAATGGCCAAGTCCAAGGGTAATTTCTTCACCCTCAGGGAGCTTCTGGAACGCGGTTTCGACCCTGTCGTGATTCGTTACCTCCTTTTGTCGGTTCCCTATCGCCAGAAGTTGAACTTCACATTTGACGGCCTTCACGCCGCCGAGCAGGCAATCGAACGCATCGCCAACACCGTTCGTCGGCTCGGGCACACCCCAGCTGCGGAAGGAAGCGTCGACCTCAATGAAACCGTGATCGACGAGTTCTTGAAGGATTTTCGAGAGGGGCTCGCCACCGACCTCAATACCGCACGGGCACTGGCTTCCCTTCACACCCTCTTGCGCCGAATCAATACGGCGCTCGACGGGAACGGCATCAACGCAGATCTCCGCAACCGTATTGCCACCGCCTTTGCCGAAGCCGATTCGGTCCTGGCTGTTTTCCCAATCATGGAAACGGATGAGAAGGGCGATGACGCCGAAATCCAAAAGCTCGTCGAGGAGCGCACCACCGCTCGCGAGGCCAGAGATTTCAAACGAGCCGATGAAATCCGCGATGAACTCTCAGCCAGGAACATCGTGCTCGAAGACACTCCCCACGGTCCCGTCTGGCATCGAAGCTGATCCGGTCTTCGTCGAAGGCCAAAATCTTGGGCAATGAGTCTATAGGTTCGGTTATCATAGCTTTATTGAATCAATCATTGATCAAATTATCGCAACGTCGCATCCCCTGTTGGCAAGTTTGGGAGGCCCCCAGTGAAACTCAATCGAGCGCCCCTCTTCGTCTTCGTCCTATGCTTCTGTCTGCCGGTTTCCTCCGCGGCCAAGGCACCGAAGGTGCCTGGTACATTCCTCAGAGCCAGGACTCCGCACTTCACCATCTACAGCAACGCCAGTGAGCGCAAAACCCGGCGCCTCGCCGTCGATCTTGAGCGCTTCAGTCAGACTCTTCTTTTTCTCCTTCCGGGTACAGTTACCGCGCCGTCCGAGGAGATGGTCTTTTATGTGTTCCGTGGTGATCGCGACTTCGAGCGCTACACCCCGTCGGCATCGAGGAAACGGCCGATCGCCGGTTACTACACCAACACCGGCGAAGGCAGCTTCGCGGCGGTCAACGCCGGCGCCTGGGATGACTATAGGCATACCCTCTTTCACGAGTACGTCCACGAGTTTCTTCGGAGGAACTATCGACCGCTGCCGGGATGGCTCGACGAAGGCCTGTCCGAGTACTTCAGCACCTTCCGTTTGGACGGAACCGTTGCCGAGATC
Organism: Thermoanaerobaculales bacterium; assembly: GCA_021107705.1. Lineage (GTDB taxonomy): Bacteria > Acidobacteriota > Thermoanaerobaculia > Thermoanaerobaculales > Sulfomarinibacteraceae > JAIOSJ01. The sequence continues at coordinate 1,781 of JAIOSJ010000442.1, forward strand.
GGCCGGCCGATCGAAAACTACGTCACCCTGCTCCGGAATCGGGCGGTGATGAGCCTCGACGAACTCTTCACCTTCGAAAGAGGGACGCACGGGCGCCGCAACGATGCGCAGATTCACCGCTTTTATGCCGAGTCCTGGGCGCTGGTCCACTACCTCATGCTTGGTGATCGAGGACGTGCTCCCGAACTCATGCGTTATGTGCAGGCGATCCAGTCAGGCGTGCCGCTTGACGAGGCGTTCTCCGCGGCCTTCAGCTGTAGCCGCGAGGACCTGCTGCAGGAGTTGAGGGTGTTCATCTCCAAAAATGCTCTGCCCTTTTCCAAGTTCCCTCTTGACGGTCTCCAGCTTGACGAGAGCGTCAATCTCCAAGAATTGTCGGATACTGAGGCCCTCTGCGCCCTTGGAGAGTTGATCGCCCACTCTGACCGGGACAATCTTGCCGGAGCTGAGGAGCACTTTGGCGCGGCTGTCGCCCGCAACCCAAACTGTGCCCGGGCTCACCACGGCCTTGGCTACATCGCGGACCGACGTGGGAGGCACAACCAAGCCGAACAGCACTTCGAAAAAGCCCTGAGGCACGACCCTGGAAATGCCACCGCTCTCTTTCGGTTCGGCCGCAATTTGCTTCACAGGTTGCAGGATAAACTGGCTGAAGAAGGAGGGGCTACAACCCCCGAAGCTTTCGAGGCTGCGAGACGACTCCTTCGCAAAAGCCTCGAAATCGAGCCCGAAGCACCGACCGTGTGGGCCACACTGGGTTTCAGCTATGCTCTCGATCCGCAACCGCCGCCCGGAGGCATTGAAATCATGCAGCGAGCTATCCAACTCCGCGGGCCGCGATGGACATTGGTCAGCAACCTTGCCGTCCTGTTCGTCAAAGAGGGCCAATGGCAAACCTCACGCGAGATCTTCGAAACATACCTGCGCCCGTGGAGGGAACCGCGGGCATACTGGCGACTCGAGTCCTGGTTGGTGGATGCCGCCCTCGATCATCTTCAGACCCTGGCGGAAACCGGTCGCGCATGCGAGGCCCTGGTCGCGCTTCATCGCCTTGCCGAGATCACCGAGCATGAAGAAAGCCTTACCAAGGTCATAACTCGTCTCGAGCTGCTGCAGCGCACTCCTGAAGGTACCCTCTGTGAGGAGGTGGGGTAAGAACAAGACAGTATCCCTTTTCGATTGAGGAGTGCCCCCTCTGACGATATTTCCTTGGCGCGAAGGATCAGCGAAACTCAATGCCGAGAAAATCGTCATATCCGCACGTCCCAATCGAGGCGCGGTTTCGTGGTGTTGAGGACCCACGACCTCGACCATCACTCCGGCCTGAAGGGCCGCATGCAATCCGTCCAACGGATTGCCCGGGAGGGCACTGATTACGCCTTCAACAGTCCGCCAGAGGAAGAAACAGTCC
>JAIOSJ010000048.1 GCA_021107705.1 Thermoanaerobaculales bacterium
CCGGCAGGACTCGTGATCCGCGTTCGGTAAGGAAGGTGCGGAGTCGCTCACGATCAACGGTTCGCAACAACCACTGCATCTCAGCCCATCCACCGCGTGCCATGACCCTCTCAATAATCGCATCCGGAAGTTCTGAACCCTGGATCAGGGAGTCCTGATCGTACTCCCACATCAGCCGGAGGACATTCGAGGGGATTTCCACCATGTGTTGATTATATCAGCGGGGCCGGCGGAACCGAAAAGGCACAAAGATAGGGTCAAAGGAAACAAGAATAAGACAGTGTCGCTTTTAGATGTGTCGACCACGCTGCAGCGCCTTGTTCGTTAGGCATGGTGTCACCTATCAAGGCTGGGCACAATCGTGCGTTTCCGTTACGGATTGGAAGATCAGAACCTGCCGCTCAAGGTCACCCGCTAGTCGATCTTTCTCCACCTCGAGATCGTACCGAACTTGCAGGTTCAGCCAGAATCGCTCACTCGTTCCGAAGAACCTAGCCAGTCGCAGGGCGGTATCGGCCGAGATAGCCCGCTTCCCATGGACGATCTCATTGATGCGGCGAGGCGGGACGCTGATGTCCTTTGCAAGCCGGTACTGGCTGATCCCGAGAGGCTGAAGGAACTCTTCGAGGAGAATCTCACCAGGATGGATTGGTTCAAGTTTGTCGTTGTTCATGCGGTCCTCCTAGTGATAATCCACGATCTCAACATCGAAAGCCCCGCCATCGTCCCAGCGAAAGCAGATCCTCCACTTGTCGTTGATTCGAATACTGTGTTGTCCCTTCCGATCGCGGTACAGCTTTTCCAGTCTGTTTCCTGGAGGAACTCTCAAATCCTTCACCGTATCGGCGGCATCGAGCAATAGGAGCCTTTTCAACGCCAGCCTTTGCATATCCTGTGGGAGCCTTCGAGAGAAGTAGCGGTTGAAGATCTTTTCGGTCTCTGAATTCCGAAAGCTCCTAATCATGATTAAATAATAACGTTTCCCGTTAATAACGCCAAGCGTTACGATGTTATCGCACTTGTTGGAAATATGAATAGGACAGTGTCCCTTTTAAATGGCAAACTCCACCGCTTCAGCGGGATCAGAAAACACGCCCTCGCCACAGGCAAATCGGTTGTACATGGTACCACCCGCCCTCTACCATGACTCTCCGCCCGCGCACCATTTGCCAAAATCTCCTGAAAGGAGTTTACCAAAACTTTGTTAAGATTGTTTCACCTGGCACCGATAAAGAGCGTACTCTTGCCTGAGCCGTTCTTGCCGATCACCGCCGTCATGGATGAAAGAGGCTTGGTGTTCTGCATGTTCCACAGCTTGCCAAGGGTTACATCCTTGAGCACGCGGTAGTTCTTGATACGAAACCCTTCTATTCTTGCCATCTCTTCATCTCCCGGTCGCATGGTCGCGGACTTGTACTGTACAAGAACCTCTTCGTTTTTGGGGTCGCTCCAGCTTCTTCATGCGATCATCCCCTCGCTCAAAGTTCGGCCTTGGTTCGGACCAGTCGTTTTTGGGTGCCACGTGTCACAAAACTCACAAAGTTTGGCTTTGCCCCTTGTGACGAGCTTGCCGCGGACGATGATGCGGCCTGCGGTGAAAGATACTTCCTCACGAACCTGGGACATGAGGTTCCGTCCCGCCGACTCAATCGCCGGGCTGATGAAAGGGATGCAGATGTCGCGTTCGGTGAGGTTTGTCGAAATCTTCATTCGCTCTCCTCGGTTGATCGTGGCGGCTCGATCTGTCTGAAAACTCTGCAACAGACCATGCACCGAAGCTGTCGATTGAGTATAACGGGATCGGCAGGGATTGAGAGGCGGGTGCGGATTGTCCAAGTAAAACAATGCCGAGCTGGAGTTCGGCGGTCCCAGTGGGCATCGGTCGTCGATCGGGCTCGTAACGCACGGAGTCGTCGGTATTGAAGGGGAATTCTCAATCGGTCGGATGGAGTTTTTGCGGGGGACAAGGGGTCACGGGTCGGAGATTTCGCCGGGCGGGATGCGATTGCCGAGCCCGCGCACTCTCGTACGTTGAATTTTGCAAACAGCTAGCTTCGTCACCAACTCAACACCATCGTGACGAATCTTTCGAGCCATTTTTCTTCCAGTTTTCGCATGCCGAGCCTTTCGAAGAGCTGATCTACCGGGAAAGCGTACTCCCAGGCGATTCCTGAGAGGACGAGCCGGCCTCCCGGCGCGAGGAAACCGACCATGAGGGGCGCGATCTCCAGGAGCACGTCGCCATAGAGATTGGCAACGACAAGATCACAGGGTTGCTCGGCGAGAGCCTCAATGGGACCGAGAACCACCGTAGTCCGCTTGTCAACGTCATTCAACGCCGCGGTAAGCCGACTCGTCGCAGCGGCCTTGGCATCAATGTCGATGCACAGCGCTTCGGCGGCGCCGAGTTTGAGCGCGGCCACGGCGAGAATCCCCGTGCCGCTACCGACATCGAGCACTCGCACACCCTCAAGATCGGGCAGCCTCTCGATGACTTCGAGACAACTCCGTGTCGTCTCGTGCTCACCGGAGCCGAAGGCGCCGCGCGGAACCGTCAGAGTTATCCGCGCCACATCGGCGAACGCCTCCCCACCCGACACCCCGATCCACCACCGCTCACCGATTCTCACCCGACATACCTCATTGCGACCGGTTCTCCCGGCTCGGGAGGCGGCCGCCGAGCGCTTGAGAACACCTTCCCACCGGTTGATGATGCGTGTGACTGCAGCATGATTCCTCCGCAACGATAACACTGATTGAGGCCGCTGCTCTGGCGACGCTTGGGCGCCGTGAGGTGCACCGGAAGGCCGGGATTGCCCTACCCCTTGCGCCATTATCGCAACGAGAAAAATTTGTAACATATTGAATTTAAGATACCTATCCTATATTTTCTGGGTCCAACCTACAATATCCAGTGCTTAAAATAGATTCCACCCAAGATCAAAAAATCCAAAAACACCTTAAGGTATTCAAAACACTTGACATCGAATTCAAGTACGGTGATAATGACAATGAGATTCATGAAATGGTTTTCGAAGAACCGCGCCATCGACAGGCGAGAATCGGACGACAAGGATGCGGCAATCCGTCTTTATCGTCGTCACGCCGCACAGGCAATTGCTGACGAACGGTGGCAGGTCGCTGAGATCTTCTTCAATCGAATCATTGAGGTCTCACCCCGCCACAGCGAAGCCTGGCTGATGAAGGGCTGGCTCCGCCAGCACTGCCGCGAGGACGAAGCCACCGCCCTCGAATGCTACCAAAATGTGCTTGTCCTGTGCGGACACGATGCCTCCCACCCTCACGTCAAACGAGCAAAAAACTCCCTCGGCCGCATCATGGCGGCTGCTGTCTGATTCTCCCCGAGGTCCGGTCGAAAACCTGCGCGAACCGAAATTTTGAAGATGTGTGAGATGTGTATGACTCGAACAATCCTCCTGCTGCTCGTCGGGGTCCTTTCAGCTGCCTGTTCCCCTTCGCCACACGGCACAGATAAAACGACTCCACGTGCGGACATCGCCGTGGTGTCTTTGGTGACTGAGCTGGAGGATTTTTCCGCAGAATTGAGGGTTCACGGTCCGGTGGGTCATCTCGATTTCACGTTGGACGGCGGTTCAATATTCGAACCCGTGAGGATTCCAAACGACGCAACGACGACTGAGAGGGCGCACACGATCTTCGAATTCGTTTCGAAGAACCTGCCTTCGTGGAATGTCAATAGGCGAATCAGCACTTCCGGACTCCTCTTCGGCGCCGGGTACGGCATGTGCATCGATCAGGCGAGGGTGCTGGTAGCCCTTTGGCATCGTCATGGAATCGAGGGTCGTCTGGTCACGAGTGCGGACCACTCAGCCGCAGAAGCTCTTATCGAGGGGAGATGGCACTTCTTCGACCCGCAACATCATCTGGACCACAGCGAGGTGTTTGGCTCGCCAACCTCGATCTTCGATATCCAGACATCGACGCCACCGTGGCCGTTCCGGTTTGACCGGTACGGATACCGGGTTGACTGGCTCCAACGGACGTATTCCGGCATGGCGCCGCAAGAAAAAGTCGAGGGTTGGCTTGAGATTCAGAGACCCACACTGGCTTTGGCGGAGAGGGAGAGCCTGGTCATCCGGCCCCGATCGACCATTTCGGAAACCGTGCTCCCGCTGAGCCCCGTACCGCGATCAAGTCTGCGGGCGGGCCTCATCAACACGTACGAGTTACAACTCAGACATGTCTTCGCCGAAGGGACCGAGGTCGTATGTTTCGAGCCGGACCTCCCTC
>JAIOSJ010000093.1 GCA_021107705.1 Thermoanaerobaculales bacterium
CATTTCTCAACCGGAGGTCGCCAACAGGGCGACGCCGATAACGGCGATCACAGTTCCGGCCAGGCCTCGAGCCGAGGGCCACCGTCGTCCGATGACCGACTCGAGGATGAGACTGAAGATCGGTGGTGTCGCCAACAAGACTGCCGCCACTGAGGCCGGCGCCCACGCCACTCCGGTCATCATGAGGAGCATGGCGAGATAGGTTCCAAAAAGCGAGGCGATCGCCAAACGCGGGAGAGAGCTCCGATCAGAACAAGCCTGAATCGTACGTCCCAGGCCACTTGTTGCCAAAGCTATGAATATGAGACCCAGTGCACCGACACCTAGGCGAACAAAGGTCGCAGGAAGCACTGGAACTGTCGCCATTCCCGCCTTCGCGATTACGACCCCTGCGCCCTGTCCCAGGGCGGCCACCAGACCGATGATCACTCCGATACCACGCCGCGATCCCGTGTCTGAGGCAACGGTGTGGTCTCCGGAGAGAACAATGACTACACCAAGGAAAATCACCAAAGCCCCCACCCACTGACCGGTGTTGAGGCGCTCTCCCAGGGGCCAGGCCAGTCCAACGGCAAAGACCGGCGCGGTCGTCTGCAACAAGAGGCTGCGGTGAGTGCCGATTCGGTTGACCGCCCCAAAAAGTGCGGTGTCGCCGATGGTCAGCCCGACAATGCCCGACAGAGCCACCAGCAACAGATTGACTCCGGATGCGCCCTCCATGGCGCTCCATCCGCCTGTGGCCAGGAGCGTGAGGCCGAGAAGAACGGTCGCAAAGGTGCACTTGAAGAGATTGACGGCCCGTGCGCCGTGGCGTGCGATCGGACCGGCGAAGAGTTGAAGAGAGCCCGCCCACAGCAGGGCGGCGCCAAGGCATGCAGCTTCACCGACGGGAATCGACATGCGGCAGAGTGTACCTGTCCTATGTGATCAGCACCGGCTCCAGGTTTTGAGCTTGGATGATCTCGAGGAGTTCGGGCAGGATCTCGAGAACAACCGGAACACCGGCTGCCGTTCGGGCCACCGAACCGTCGTGAAGAAGAAGAATATCTCCCGGCCCGAGATTCTTCGTCATGCGGCGGAGAATTTTCGCCGGCCGTCGCTCCACGGTGTCGAAAGCGCGTCGATTCCAGGACACGAGGGCGAGGTTGCGGCGGGCGAGTTGGCTTTCGAGTAGAGGGCTGCGAATTCCGGCTGGAGGGCGGAAGAGCCTCGGCCTCTTCCCGCTCAATTCCTCGAGAAGATCCTGAGTCCTGTCGATCTGCGCCGCCAGTTGGGATGGGGAGTGGAAGAAGAAGGCGCTGGAATGGTCCCAGGAGTGGTTCCCGAGGTCATGACCGGCCTGAACGACGGCCCTCACGAGGTCGGGTTGAGCCTCGGCGCGTTCGCCGATCACAAAGAAGGTGGCGCGACAATTCTGCTGCGCGAGGATTTCCAGAACCCGAGGCGTCACCTCGGGGTCGGGCCCGTCGTCGAAGGTCAGGGCGATTTGGTTGGTGGCGTCGGCGTCGGTGTCGAGGCGGCTCCTATTCGGACCCATGAGTTGATTTCGTGGATGAATTCCCGCCGCCGCAACGACCGCGTGATTCGCGATCATCGAGGCCAGGATGACGGCCCAGCGACTGGGCCAGAGAATATATGCCGCTCCGCCCATCAGGTGAAGGAGGGCCGATCCGATCATCAGACTATTAGGACGGAAACTCACCGGTCGGCGTCCGTCGGCAGCAGGATTCTCCTCACTGCGCGTCGATCGATTTTGCCGCGAGGGGTACGGGGGATTGAGGGAACGAGAGAAATGTGGCGGGGTACCTTGTGGGGCGCAAGCCTGGAGCGACACCAATCGAGAATCTCAGCCACAGTCGGTCGATGCGATCCGCCGGCGACAGCCGCGAATAGAGCGTCTCCGGAACCGTCAGCGGCAGGAGCCCCCAGAACAATCGTCTCGCTGACCCCGTTGAGGCTCTCGATCACGGTCTCGACCTCGTGGGGATAGACCTTCTTTCCCCGAATGTTGACCATCGCATCGACCCGCCCCAGCAGACGCAGGTCTCCGTTGTCGTCGAGAGTCCCGAGGTCTGAGGTTCGGAACCGTCCGTTCGAGAGCGTGGACGACGCGACCGGAACAAACGCCATCGCCGCTGCCGGGCTCTCGACTTCGACGATTCCGGTCCCTTCATCGCAGCCGGGTTCGTCAATCAGGTGGAGGCGTACGCCTTCCACCGGCGGGCCGAGGGCGCCGCGCTGGGCGGCGCCACCCTCACGGTCATAGGCGATGCCTCCAACTTCCGATGCGCCGTAAAAGACGTGAACCTCCTGTCCGTAGGTCTCGCGGAACAGGGCTGCCGTGTCGGGTCTCAAAACGGCGCCGGCGGTGATGACGAGTCGGATGGGCGAAGGCAGGGCCGGAGGTTCCCGCATCTTGAGAAGGGCTTGAAGATAGGCCGGTACGGTGGGCAGGAAGGTCACGCCGCAGACATCGGCTGCATGAATGGCGGCAAAGGGCCCAATGCCTTCAGAGACCACAAGAGGCCAGCCGCACATGATTGAAGGCAGAAAGATGCTCGCGAAGCCGTACGCGTGGGAGAGTGGTACTGCGGTCAAGACTGTCTCGCAGTCGAGATTCATCGTTTGCCGAAGACCTCGCTCATCCGCTATGAGGGCCTCGGAGGTGTGAGCGATCCCTCGCGGTATGCCGGTGGACCCGGAAGACAGACGTACGGTACTCACCTCGCAGGGGAGTTCAATGGGTTCTTGAGCGATCGAGAGAGTGTTGAATCTGAGGTCTCCAAGAGAGCTGGGCCATCCTTTTTGCGTCACGAGTTCTGCGACGGAACCGATAGCACGGTGGATTCGCTCCCTCTCGGCCTGTGGGGTGCTCGCATCAATGAGCAGAACCTTGAAACCGGCCTGACGAAGGCCGAGAAAACCGCCGGCGAAGGAGGGTCCATTCGGCGCAACCAGGCCCACCAAGGCGCCCCGGGGAATGTCGGCGCCGGCAGCTAGATCTGCCAGCTTGGCGGCGAGTTGCGCCACTTCCCCAATTGTGGATCGGCTCTTAGGCGACACAAAAAAGGTCTCGTCGGTCCGATCGCGAGTGAGGTGGTGAAAAGCGTCGAGAATTGGATCTTCGGTCATTGGCGGTCCCGGTCGAGTATACTTCCCCACGCGCGGTCTCGGTTATTTCGGCGCAAGGAATTTGAGAGTAGGGAGCAAGAATGTCGGACAACGCCGCCCTTCGGAACAAACTCAAACAACTCATTATTGACAGCCTCAATCTCGAGGGAATGACGCCGGATGTCATCGAGGATGATGCGCCGTTATTTGGAGAGGGTCTCGGTCTCGACTCGGTTGATGCACTCGAGCTTGTGGTAACACTCGAAAAGGAATTCAAGATTCGCATCGAAGGGGAAGAGACAACCCGAGAAGCCTTCGGCTCGCTGCAGGATTTGGCGGCCTTTGTTGAAGGCATGGTCTCGGGGAAAGACCCCTCGTCGAATTGATGACTCCGAATAGAGGGGCGTCTAGGGTCGTTATCACCGGGATCGGTTCGGTGAGCGGTTATGGGTGGGGTGTCCAGGCCCTTCGCCAAGGTCTTCGTTCGGGGAGGACCGCCATCACCGAGCCCAGGATCTTCGATACCGGTGGTCAACGAACGCACCTGGCCGCCGAGGCGCCCGAAGTTCCTGAAAGCTGTACGGAGGGCATCTCCGCATGGAAGACTCTTTCACAGGCCGACAGGTTTGCCGTCGTGGCGGCTCGAGAGGCGGTCGACATGGCCGATCTGGATGCGACCGGCCCTGACGTTGGAGTTTATTTTGGTGGCAGCACGGCCGGGATGGTCGAATGCGAGGAGTGGGTCGGACGAATCCTCGGTTGCCGGCCGGGCAGTCCGCATTTGAGTCTTCTGGCCTCGCAGCAGCTCAGTGGACCCGGCGATGCGGTGGCACGTTTTCTGGGCGTGAGCGGTCCGGTTCAGGGCTATTCTGCGGCGTGTGCCTCCGGCGCTTTGGCCTTGGGTGCGGCGATTGATGCGGTGCGTGGTTCCGAGGTTCAGGCGGCCGTCGTCGGTGGATCTGATTCTCTTTGCCTGCTTACCTATGCGGGGTTCAACTCCCTGCGTTCGGTTGACGTGGAGGCGTGTCGGCCCTTTCGCGCCGATCGGGCCGGTCTGAGCCTCGGCGAGGGCGCCGGCGTTCTCGTTCTCGAAGATTTCGACAGAGCTCTGGCTCGCGGCGCCAAGCCGCTGGCCGAGCTGAGGGGTTTCGGCTCGAGCTGTGATGCTCACCACATGACGGCGCCGCATCCCGAGGGAGATGGCGCTCTCGCGGCCATGTGGGCGGCGCTCGAAGATGCCGGATTGCAGCCGGCCGAACTCTCGGCCGTCAATGCCCACGGCACCGGGACGACGCACAACGATGTCGCCGAGGCTGCTGCATTGACCCGGCTGATGGGTAGTGATCTCTGCTCCGTTCCTCTGTTGGCGCCCAAGGCTTGTGTGGGTCACGTTCTGGGTGCGGCGGGCGCCCTCGAGGCGGTCGTCACCGTTCTGGCGCTCGAGGATGGTGTCGTGTACCCGACGCCGGGTGGTGAGCCGGCGGATCCGGATCTTGGGGTTGACCTGGTGGTCGGCGAGGAGCGTCGCCTGGCCGACGATGCCGCCTTGTGGATGTCCATGAATTTCGCTTTCGGCGGGGCCAATGCCGCCGTCGTCATTCAGGGGTGGCGGGAGGCCGGTGCGTGATGTCGATCGGGCGAGTGATGATTAGTGGTCTTGGGGTTGTGAACTCCGGTTTTTGGGGTTCGACCGCTGCCGCTGAAGCTTTCG
>JAIOSJ010000002.1 GCA_021107705.1 Thermoanaerobaculales bacterium
ATTCAGACTCACCGGGTTCTTGCGCTTGGAGATCTTCGACTTGTCGGAGTTGCGCAGCAGCGGCAAATGGCAGAAGACCGGCTTCTTCCAACCAAAGGCGTCATACAGGCGAACATGCTTCGGCAGAGAGGAAATCCACTCCTCGGCACGAATGACATGCGTGATCTCCATCAGATGGTCGTCCACAACATTGGCCAGATGATAGGTGGGAAAGCCGTCGGACTTCACCAACACCTGATCGTCGACCTGGGCGTTGTCGATGCGGATCTCCCCGCGCAGGAGATCCGTGACAACCGCCTCGCCCTTTCTCGGCATGGCCAGCCGAATCACGTGGGACTCGCCCGCCGCACGGCGCTTCTCGGCGTCTTCGGCCGCGATCGAACGGCAATGGCCGTCATAACCCAGCGCCAACTTGTTCTCTCGTTGGTGGGCACGCAGTTCATCGAGCCGCTCACGCGTGCAAAAACACGGATAGGCATCCCCGGAGGCCACCAGTTTTTCCACGTGCTCGCGGTAGATCTCGGACCGTTCACTCTGACGATAGGGTCCGAAAGGGCCACCCACATCAGGGCCTTCATCCCACTCCAAGCCCAACCAGCGCAGGGCGTCGAGGATCATGTCTTCGCTCGCCTTGGTCGATCGTGCGCGATCCGTGTCTTCAATGCGCAGAACGAAAGAGCCGCCGTGGCGTTTCGCCAAAGCGTAATTGAACATCGCCACATACGCCGTTCCCACATGGGGATCACCGGTCGGGCTGGGGGCAATTCGAGTGCGCACCGTTTCAGTCATGACAACTCCAAAAAAACGCCGCCCCAGGGGCGGCGTGAATCTACGTCTGGCGGTGAGGGAGGGATTCGAACCCTCGGTCCGAGTTTCCCCGGACAGCCGCTTAGCAGGCGGCCCTGTTCGACCACTCCAGCACCTCACCGAGCAGGGACGGCATTGTACGTTTCTCCGCTTTACCTGTAAAGTACCTGTCCGTGAACCGGTCGTTCGAACGTGATACTCCACGCCAGATCGGAACAAGGTGTCCGGAGGGATGGCCGAGTGGTCGAAGGCGCCGGTCTTGAAAACCGGTGAGGTGCAAGCCTCCAAGGGTTCGAATCCCTTTCCCTCCGCCAGCAATTCGTCGAACGAATTGCTTGGGTCAAACGGCTGCCCAAAAACATTTGTGAAATTGATGACCAGCAAGAAGGAAACCAGCAGCCAAAAGAGGATCTTGCCATTTCGGTGATCGCTGATTAAACTTTATTGGCAAAGTCTTAATAGTGGTTCGGGCTATTCAACGTTGTGAAACTGGGGGAGCCATGAAGCGTGGCGAGACCGGCAGGTACGAAGGAGTCCCGGTAGGCGGGGAGATGGTTCAGGCATTCATCCCTGTGCCGCTGCCACCCCAACCCCCTATCGATGGCGGCGGTACTGGCGCTCGGACGCCTCGACGGCATTACCACACTACTTCCTGACCGGTCTCTCTTCTTGTACGCCTATGTTCGGAAGAAAGCGGTGCTCTCTTCGCAGATCGAAGGCACACAGTCGTCGCTGTCGGATCTCCTCCTCTTCGAACTGGACGAAGCGCCCGAGGTTCCGTTCGACGACGTGGTCGAGGTTTCCAGCGGTCTCCTCGGCCATGGACCTGCTTATCGATTTGGAAATCGCCCGCGAACTGACCGGGAAACGCCGTGACCGCTTCTTCGCCTACGACCGATACCTCTCGATCCTCAGCGAAGGAACGGAACGTGTATGACACTTAAAACCATGCCATGTATATGCACCTTCCCCCAATGCTGAACGTGGTACCCGTTCAATCTTACCTTTGACAAAAAGTACGCAAAAGCGTACGCTCAGTACTGGGGGTGAGGGATGCCGACAATCAATGTGACCGAGGCTCGGGCCAAGCTGTATGCGCTCGTTCAGCAGACGAGGAGGGAACACGAACCCGTGTTGATCACCGGAAAGAATGGTAACGCCGTGCTCGTCGGCGAGGATGACTGGCACTCCATCCAGGAGACGCTTCACTTGCTCTCGATTCCCGGGATGCGGGAGTCCATCCGTGAGGGTCTTGCCGAAGAAATCAAACACTGCAGCGAGGAGGCGGGCTGGTGAGCCACTGGCGGGTAGTGTTCACTCGACAGGCTCAAAAGGACGCCCGCAAGCTTGCCGGAGCCCACTTGAAAGGACGAGCCGAAGAATTGCTTGCGATCCTTTCTGACAACCCGTACCAAACCCCTCCGCGATTCGAGAAACTTGTGGGCGATCTGGCGGGCGCATACTCGCGGCGGATCAATCTGCAACATCGCCTCGTCTATCAGGTGGTCGAGGACATTTGCACTGTGAAGGTGCTCAGGATGTGGACGCACTATGAGTGAAGACCGGGCCTTTAGTGCCCCGTCAAGCCTGGAATGCCGCAGCTCGCTTGCGCCTTCCACTGGCAGACCGTCGGCCTGACGGCCCAGTGGAACTTTTGACTCAAGATGAGCGATTCCGCCGTATCTCGCCAGATTTCGCCAATATTTTTGGCTGGTTCTGGCGGGATCTGGTAACATCCCGGCATGGAACTTTCGTTTCCCCTCGACAGCCAGCTGACCAAGGCGCTCAAGGCGATCGATCAAAAAGCCCACCAACGGGTTGTACTGTTGGATGGCCTCCCCGAGCCGGATCGCCGAGCCATCCACACCCAGGCTCGCATCACCACCATCGGCGCCACGACCCGCATCGAGAACGCGGTCCTGACCAATGCCCAGATCGCGTGGATCGACACGGAGCTGGCGACCGACGGCCGCCCCACCAGCTTTTCGTCCATGCGGACGCAGATTCAGGCGAAGGTCGCCCGGGATCGGGAACGCAGTCTCGAGGAGGTGGCCGGGTGCCGGGAGATGCTGGCCATCATCTACGCCCAGGGTGCGACTCTGATTCCGTTGACTCAAGCTACCCTGTGCGGCCTGCACCGGGAACTACCGAAATACTATCCACCAGCGGCGCCGTACCTGGGGCGGTACAAGATGGTGCCGAACTCGGTGATCGAGCGCGACGAGACCTCGGGCGCCGAGCGGATCGTCCTCGAGACCAGCCCGCCGGGGCCACTCACCGAATCGGCTGTCTCGGACATGCTGAATTGGTACAACCAGATCATCGCCGACCACCCATGGCCAGTCGCGGTGGGCTGCGAGTTCGTCTTCCGCTTTCTCGCCGCCCACCCCTTCCAGGACGGGAACGGACGCCTGGGCAGGGCATTGTTCCTACTGGCGCTGTTGCAGTGTGGGGATCATAACCTCAACCGCCTCGCTCCCTACCTTGCCATCGACCGCTTCATCGAGCAGAACAAGACCGAGTATTACGCGGTCCTGGCCCGGGTCTCGGGCGGACGCTTCCATCTGGATCCACAGCGGTACGACATCCGGCTCTTTCTGGACTTCAAGCTGAAGGCGGTGGATGCGGCCCTCGACGCCATCATCCTGTACCGCGAACGAATCGAGAGGATCCGCGGATTGTCCGAGCCGGCCTCGGTCGTGTTCCGCTGCTTCAACGAACTCCCCGAACAACGCCTCACACCCAGGCGGATCAGACAGGAGACCGGCATACCGGAACGGACCGTGTCCCGGGCCTTGCGCGATCTGTGTGAGTCCGGCCTCATCCAGCGCTACGGAAAGGGCGCCGGAACCCGCTATCAGCTCGTATTCTGAATGCTTGCGCGAAGCGCGGCAGTTCGGACCACCGCTAGGGAATAGGAAGCTTTCCCAGGATGCTCCGATCTTTGGATGCCTTTCGATCGATCATGAGCTGATTATGCGTGAAAACTCGGAGGTTGACTCCGAATTTTCATACAGCTCCTTCCTCTGGCGGACCGTTGACCACGCACCGGCGAAAGTTCCGGGTTTGCGGACCTTGCGGAAGGACAAACATCCGCAAGGTCCGCAAACCTGGAACTATTTGGCTAAACTGTCAGCTGTCTTCCAGCACCCTCGGCAGGATCCCGCCCGGACGGCCGAAATGCGGTACGGCATCGGGGTCTTGGCCGTCGAGGGGCGCGACGAAGACGTTTCGGCTTGGGGAGTAGTAAAGGCACCCAATCTCGTCCGACGGGCGGGAGCGGATGAATCGCTCCGCCTCATCCAGCATTCCCAACCAACGTCCCTTGATCTCCTGGACATCAACCGTTCGGGCCAAGTGCAGACGGAAAAAGTCCTCGGGGTGGTATTTCCCTCGTCGTCTCAAGAGGTCCAGAAGGGAGAGTGGCGTGAACCCCGGGTCCTTGCCTGCTGCAGCCCAACACAATGCCCCCAGAGACAACACCCGACGATCAATTTCGAGGACATCGAGGAAGTCCCGGGCTTCATCGCGTCCAACCAAGGCCAACAATTTATTGATGGCGAGATCGACCGGATGCAGCCGGAAACCAACCCTTGTGTCAGCGACTACCGGCAGGAAGCGCCAAGCCGAATCATGGGCCCACTCGACTTTCGTTTGTTGAGTGCCGGCACCGACGACAGCCCAGATATACCCAGGCTGCGCCATCTCTCTGTCCACCGTCATACCCTCCGCCTCAAGAAGCTGACGGTCCAGCTCAAACGCCACGGCGACCCTTTCAACAGAATCATGGAAGAAATCGAGGTCGTCACTGAAGCGGAGGGAATTGGCATCGAGATGAAGCGCAGCCCCACCGGCAAGGTAGCTCCCGGCATCCCTGTTTCCTGCGAGGAGATGGGCTATTCGTTCCTGAAAGACCGTCAGCGGCATAGGCGCGCTCCCAATTCCCAACCCTCTCGGCCTCCGTTCTTCATCAGTTGCTCCGCGACCCATGGCACATCCTCCAGGGTGATGCGATAACCGGGATCATAGGACCAAAAACACCGGGCATGAAAGCGACTGAAG
Source organism: Thermoanaerobaculales bacterium (assembly GCA_021107705.1). Lineage (GTDB taxonomy): Bacteria > Acidobacteriota > Thermoanaerobaculia > Thermoanaerobaculales > Sulfomarinibacteraceae > JAIOSJ01. The sequence goes on from JAIOSJ010000002.1 coordinate 4,870, forward strand.
GCTCGCCGGGCCTCCCGAATTCGAACCATATTCCGCGCAGTTTCGGAGTCCAGGCGCCGGCGGCTTTTGGCGCCGCCGCGTCGACCGATTTCCGCCAGATATTGCTTCACTGCACCATCCATGACCCTAACGTAACCTGCTTATGATTAAACGTCAAGAGACACGGTGCCCCTGGACGCCACAATTCTCTTTGCCGGCTGGTTTGGGCCTCGTTGGGAAGGTTGCGAAGCGCACTGATTGGCGCCTAGCCGCATGGGCTGCTCATTCCTCTTGCGGACTGTTCATGCCTGGTTTCAGACAGTTCCTCCCGCTGGCGGACCGTTGGTCATGCACCGGCGATAGTTCCAGGTTTGCGGACCTTGCGGAAGAACAAACATCCGCAAGGTCCACAAACCTGGAACTATTCGATCAACCGTCGGGATTTCCTTTGAGGTGCCATGGTCCGCCCGGTGACCACGTTCCAGCAAACCCCTCATTTTTCCCGGCCGCGGCGAGCACTGGGCCGACGAATTCCGCAATTTTCTTGATTACAACATTGAGGTCGAGGGGGGCCGTGGTGAGCCGGTTGCGGCGCAGAAAGCCGGCCCATTGTGCCCGCTTGCCATCCACCTCAGTGAAGGCCGGCGTCAGTGCGAGAGGGGTAGCAGCGGGAATCGCGATGCTGCGTCGCCCGAAGGTTGCGCCAAGCGCGCCTCCCAAGGTCGCTCCATCGAATGACAGGTGCATGGCCAGGGCATGGATGTCGAAGCATGCCGGACCAACCGAACGTGGACAGACCGGGAGAGTCCGCCATTCATGAAACTATCGCCTCCACGTAGGGACTCATGACGCGCCCGACCCGGCAGGCGCGAGCCGCCCGATCGAGTTCTTCCATAGTGAAACCCTTTCCACGCCACGCTTCCCGCAGCGCTTCCAGCGCAATGTCGAGCCCGAGCTTGTTGCGCTGCTTGAAGAGGTCGGCCAGGGTCTTGGCCACACTGTAGATCTCGACCTCCTGCCCTTCGATTCGATGGGTCTCGACGCCTTCGGAAAATGCCGCTCCGCTGAAACGCACGATCTTCAGCGGGAGTTGGTGGACCGCGGGAGCACGGGTGCCCCGTTAGATGGCGACCCAAACCTCGGACGGAAGCTGAGTCCCGATTCCGTGGAAATCAAGCGCGGAAAGAAGGCAGATCACCCCACGGGGCACTACTCGAGCAGCCACGACGAGGCCGTGGTGCTGGGTGATGGGCCGTTCTGAAAGGCGGTAGGTACCCCGCGCGATACGCTCCAGGATGCCATCCGCCACCAACCGAGTCATGTGCTGGCTGTGAATGCCGGCACGTGCGACGTCGGCAGCCGTTATCACAGCTCGTTGCCGGGCGAGCTTTAGGAGCCGATTACGTTCCGTCGATTTCATGTGTGTAAGTGTATACTAAAGATTGCTTGTATTAACAGTTGCACACGGAAAACCGCAACAAATCAAGATGCCGTACGAATGCCCAGGGGTTGTTGTTTTTCCTATCTTCCGGTAAAATGACAATGTGATCGCGAGTTTCGATGATGCATTGGCGGAGGATCTGTTCGACGACAAGAACTCGAGGGCCACGCGGTCCTTTCCCCCCGAACTTCGTCGAGCAGCCCGGCGAAAGCTGCTCTACCTTCACGACGCAGCGGAGCTGGGCGATGTGGCGGTTCCGCCCGGCAACCGGCTCGAGCAGCTCAAAGGTCGTCGGAAGGGCTTCCATTCGATCCGAATCAACGATCAGTGGAGGGTCGTTTTCCGGTGGGTCGGCGGTAACGCCCATGAAGTCCAAGTGGTGGATTACCACTGAGGAAAGGCGATGATGATGATAAAGCTCCCCAAGAATCCGTTTCATCCCGGTGAGATCCTGCTCGAAGAGTTCCTCGTGCCTGCGGGAACCACTCAGACGGCGTTTGCCCAGAGAATTGGCTGGACGACGACGCGGCTCAATGAACTGATCAAGGGCAAACGCGGCATCACGGCCAACGCGGCCCTGGATCTCGCCGAAGTGCTCGGCACCTCGCCGAAGTTGTGGATGAATCTGCAGGCCACCTACGATCTGGACAGAGCCGCAAAGGCTCGGCAGGTAGCGTAGGGTGGGGAGAAATCTCGACATCTGAGGGAACGCCCCGAGGAAGATCCAGGTGTCCCTTTTAATTTTGGGTTTGGGTCATTGTCCTGACTGACGACCACGCAGGCGGGGACGCCCGCGCCCACAATTCTCTTTGCCGGCTGGTTTGGGCCTCGTCGGGAAGGTGGCGGGGCGCACCGATTGGCGGAAAGCCGCAAGGCTGGTCTTCTGGCGGACTGTTCATGCCTGGTTTCAGACAGTTCCTTCCACTGGCGGACCGTTAGCCATGCGCCCACGTCCGCCTCACGAGAAAGTGCCGGGTTTGCGGACCTTGCGGAAGGACAAACACCCACAAAGTCCGCAGACCTGGAACTATTTGGGCACCATATCGGGGTTGTAACACGACTTGGTTGTTACGCGTACTGGTTGGTGGTTTGGCGTATGGGGTGGTTGTCTGGGGTTTGATGGGGTTTTGGGGGCCGCTGCGGCACACCCGCCTTCCCACCTCGCGCCCATCCCAGCTACAATATCCTCAGCACGGGAGGGAAACCGGTCACAATGCCACCTGCCCCGAACAGCCCCGAACAAGAGGCCCGCGTTCAGATCGACGCGCAGCTTGTGGAATCCGGCTGGGTTGTTCAGAATCCCGACGAAATCAACCTCTCCGCCGGCCAGGGCGTCGCCATCCGTGAGTTCAAGCTGAAGCAGGGCCATGGCTACGCGGACTACCTTCTCTTCGTGGACGACCAGGCTGTGGGAGTCCTGGAGGCCAAGAAGGTTGGCTTTCCTTTGACGGGCGTTGAGGTCCAGGCCCAGAAGTACTCCGAGGGCCTTCCGGACAGTCTTGACTCGCCCATCACACCCCTACCCTTCTGCTACCTCTCGACCGGCGCTGAGACCCTTTTCTCCAACAACCTCGACCCCAACCCTCGCAGCCGCAGGATTTTTCAGTTCCATCGTCCCGAGACCCTGGCCGAATGGCTCAGCATGGACACCCTCGATCAGTGGGTCACCAGCCTGCATCCCGATGGCGGTTTCTTCAGCGGGGCGGACGACACCCAGCCCTCCACCCTACGCTCTCGTCTTCAGACCCTGCCGCCGGTTGAAATCCCCAACCTCTGGCAGAACAAGGTGGTGGCCATCACCAACCTGGAGCGTTCACTCAGAGAGGATCGCCCGCGCGCCCTGATTCAAATGGCAACCGGATCGGGCAAGACGTTGCTGGCCATCACTGCGATCTACCGGCTGATCAAGTTCGCGGGTGCGCGGCGGGTGCTCTTCCTCGTCGATCGCGGCAACCTCGGTGAGCAGGCTGAGAAAGAATTTGCCAACTACCACACACCGGACGACAACCGTAAGTTCACCGAGCTTTACAACGTGCAGCGGCTCAGCTCAAACACCATCGGCTCTTCGAGCAAGGTCGTCATCTCCACCATCCAGCGGCTATATTCCATGCTCAAAGGCGAAGAGGACTTCGACCCGGAAAACGAGGAACAATCCCTCTTCGAGATAGAGGCGGCGCTTCCCAAAGAGCCCTTGCCCGTCATCTACAACAAACCCATCCCACCCGAGTACTTTGACGTCATCGTCATCGACGAGTGCCACCGCTCCATCTACTCACTCTGGCGACAGGTCATCGAGTACTTCGACGCCTACCTGTTCGGCCTCACGTCCACGCCGGCAAAACACACCTTCGGCTTCTTCAATCAGAACCTGGTGATGGAGTACAGCCACGAAGAGGCTGTTGCCGACGGCGTCAACGTCGATTTCGAGATCTACCGCATCCGTACCAAGATCACCGACGAGGGCGCCACCATCGAAGCCGAGGACGGCGCCATGGTCGGAATCCGGGATCGGCAGACTCGGCAACTCCGCTGGGAACAGCCCGACGAGGACATCACCTACCAGGCCAATGAACTCGACCGCAAAGTGGTCGCCAAGGACCAGATCCGCCTAATCATCCAGACATACCGAGAGAAACTCTCCACCGAGATCTTCCCCGGTCGAAAGGAAGTGCCCAAGACGCTGATCTTTGCAAAGGACGACTCCCACGCCGAAGATATTGTGGAAATCATTCGCCAGGAATTCGGCAAGGGCAACGACTTCTGCCAGAAGATCACCTATAAGACGACCGGCCGTAATCCCCGAGACCTAATCCAGGACTTCCGGACCGGGTACTTTCCTCGGATTGCAGTCACCGTCGACATGATCGCCACCGGCACCGACATCAAACCTGTCGAGGTCGTGATGTTCATGCGCACAGTGAAAAGCCGGGTGCTCTTCGAACAGATGAAAGGCCGTGGGGTCAGGGTCATCGACGAAAACGACCTGCAGGCCGTCACGCCGGACGCCAGGACCAAGACCCATTTCGTCATCGTCGACTGCGTCGAGGTCACCGAGTCGGCGTTGGCCGACACACAGCCGCTCGAGCGAAAGAAGAACGTCTCCTTCAAGGCCATCCTTGAGCACGTTGCCCTGGGCGGGGCCGACCCCGACATGCTGTCCTCATTGGCCAGCCGCCTGGCACGATTGGACAAACAGTGCGGTGAGGAGGAGCGATCGAGGATCGCAGAGGCTTCGGACGGGTTGCCCATCAGCAAGATCAGCCACGCCGTTGTCGAGGCCCTTGATCCCGACAGGCAAATAGCCCAGGCCCGCCGGGACGCGCAACTCGGCCCCGACGCTGAACCAACCGAGGAGCAGGTCAAGGCGGCCGGCAAGAAGCTCTTGAAAGCCGCCGTGGAACCGCTGGCGACCAGGCCCAGACTCCGCAAGCTGCTGATTGAGATGAAGAAATCCTTTGAACAGATCATCGACGAGGTAACGAGAGACGAACTGACCTTCGCCGGGTACTCCGCCGAAGCCAAGGAAAAGGCCAAATCCCTCGTGCAATCGTTCGAACAGTTCCTGGAAGAGAACAAACAGGAGATCGACGCACTCCAGTTCTTCTACTCTCAGCCTTACACCGAAAGACTGCACTTCAAGGACATCAAGGCAATCCACGAGGCGATCAGCGCACCGCCTAGGTCCTGGACCGAAGAGAAGCTGTGGGCCGCCTACGAGGTCATAGAACAACACAAGGTCCGAGGCGCCAGCGCCGAGCGAAGACTGACCGACATCGTCTCCCTGATCCGCTTCGCCCTCCATCAGAAAGAAGAGCTGGTCCCCTACTCCGAACTCGTCCGGGAACGATACGATAGCTGGATCGCCCAGCAGCAGAACGAAGGACGAGAGTTCACACCCGACCAACAACGGTGGTTGGTGATGATCCGGAATCACGTCGCCCAGAGTCTCGAGATTGACATCGAGGACTTCAGCTATACGCCCTTTGTCGAGGAGGGTGGATTTGGGAAGGCGGCACAGGTGTTTGGGACCGGGCTGCGGAATTTGATTGATGAACTGAATGAGGTATTGGCGGCGTGATTACGAACATCCCTCGAGGGTGGTGCTGGTCCTCGGTCAAAGACCTATTCCAGAACCACGACGCAATAAGAGTGCCGGTTAAGAGGGCAGATCGAGCAAATAGAAGTGGGCCATACCCGTATTACGGCGCTTCGGGTGTCATCGACGGCATCGACGAGTACCTCTTTGATGGATCTTTCCTTCTGCTTGGCGAGGATGGGGCGAATCTCCTAGCAAGATCAAAACCAATAGCGTTCCAGGCGCACGGAAAATTCTGGGTCAACAATCACGCTCATGTCCTGACCCCATGTCACGGAATGCCGATTGGCTACTTCGAATCGTTTTTTAACGTGACCGACCTGTCGCCATTCATCACAGGAACCGCTCAGCCAAAGTTGCCACAGGCGGCAATGAACAAAATCCAAGTTCCTGTTGCCCCCCTCCCCGAACAACACCGCATCGTCGCCGCCCTTGAGTCCTACCTCAGCCGCCTGGACGATGCTATCGCCTCACTGGGGCGCGTGCAGCGGAATCTGAAGCGATACCGTGCCTCGGTGCTCAAGGCCGCCGTCGAGGGCCGCCTGGTACCCACCGAAGCCGAATTGGCCCGTCAAAGAAGAGTAGAGGCGGCGTCCCGCCGCTTTTTCGAGCGCGAATCACACGACGAGATCAAGCGGCAAGATGCCGCTTCTACTGTTTCCTTCTTCGATCCTAAGGCGACTGTTTCAAGCAAGACTGGAAACCTCCCTCACTGGCGGCAAGAGTGCAAAACCTATTTTCTCACCTTCAGGCTTGCGGATTCGTTGCCCAAAGCGGTTTCCGAAAAGATTCGCCATGAGCGTGAACACTGGCTTCGAACAAATCCAAAGCCCCATTCAAAGGTACAAAGAACCGAGTACTATCGCCTCTTTTCGGAGGTTCTGGATGCCAAACTCGATGCCGGACTTGGATCGTGCGTGCTTGCCCGCCCTGGTGTTCGTTCGATCCTTCGGGATGCTCTTTACTATTTTGACGGGGAACGATACTTCTTGCACGACTGGGTCATTATGCCCAATCACGTGCATGTATTGCTGACCATAAAACCCGGGTCGGAACTCTCCAAGGTCGTTCATAGCATCAAGTCATTCACGGCAAAAACGATCAATGTGCTGTTGGACCGAACCGGGCCGCTGTGGCAGAAGGAGTACTTTGACCACATTGTACGAAACGTTGCGAGCTTCGAGCGGTTACGGACGTATATCGCTGAGAACCCCAGGGGGCTGAATTCGGGGGAGTTCACAGTGGGGTTGGAGGAGACGCCCTGGGATCAAGATGCTCTCACGCGGCGGGACGCCGCGTCTACGTTCGAACCCGCCTCAGTCCTGCTCGAACGCATCCTGGTGGAGCGCAAGAAAAATTGGATCGAGGACGCCGTCGAGAAGGGCCGCGCCAAGGCAGAAGAGAAAGCCAAGAAGGCCGGCAAGCCCTGGGCCGACGACGACGACGCCAAGGCGCTTGATAAGGAACGGGCCGAGGCGACCAAGAAGTACAAGGAACCAGAACCGCCCGACACCGAGGGTCTGCCCGACCTTCCGGAGGGGTGGTGTTGGGCGACCGTGGATCAGCTTGCTGGATTTGAAAGCCGTTCCCTAACCGATGGTCCCTTTGGATCAAATCTCAAGACTGCGGATTACACCAAAAATGGCCCAAGAGTGGTGCGGCTGCAAAACATCGGTGATGGTGTCTTTGTTGACGAGGAAGCTCACATTTCAGACGAACATTTCAGGACACTCATCAAGCACGAAGTGTTTGCAGGGGACATTGTTATAGCCTCACTCGGCACTGAGGTGCCTCGGGCCTGCATCATCCCCACCTGGCTCGGACCGGCGATCGTGAAAGCCGATTGCCTGCGTTTCAAGCCAAACAGACAAGCCGCGGAAGCTGGATACTTGGCACACGCACTGAACTCCAATCCTACTCGGAAACGTACAGAGACTCTGGTCCATGGCGTTGGCAGGCCACGAATCGGTTTGACAGTCCTTAGAAGCCTCGCCCTACCAGTACCACCAAAACCTGAACAAGAGCGGATCGCCACGGAAGCTGAAAGATGTTTATCGGCCGCCGATCACCTGTTGCAGGATGTTCAAAAACAGGCCGAACGTATTCACCGCCTACGCCAATCCATCCTCAAGTGGGCCTTCGAAGGTCGGTTGGTGGACCGGGATCCCAACGACGAACCTGCTTCGGCGCTGCTCGAGCGGATCAAGGCGGAACGGGCCTTGGCAGAGAAGGAAAAGAAGAACAACCGGAAAGGTCGGCGACGCAACGATGTTTGAAGTCCATCAACAGTTGTTCTGTCCGGTGTGCGGACGGGAGGTAGAGTTTGCCGTTGAGAATCAAGACCACTGCTCTCACGTCGAGTACATCTATGGATGGGGGGAGTGTGGCGGCTGGGTTTACGCTACCCCTGAATTCGCTTCTGAGTACGTGCGGGCGATCAAAGGATCACAGGAACTGATTGATCACCTCGTCGAGGTTGGCGATGACGACTTTTCTGTTGCCGATGAAGAGTTCGCCCAGTTCGGGAGGGCCGAGTTTGAACCGGAAGATGACCTCGCGTGCAGCATTCCTTGCATCCCCTCCAAGGTCGAACGCGGATCCGGGCTTGAGTTTATTGTGATCTGGGGCGTCGGCTACAGCGGTGTGTACGTCGGCATCAGCAACCGCGAGGAGTAAACAGTGGGCAACGGTTTTTCGGTTCATGGCGACCTGCTTCGGTGCTTCTCGACCGCATCAAAACGGAGCGGTCGGGCTGCCCCGCGAGAGCGCACCCGGAAAAGGGACGAAATCGGTCAGCCAGTCGAATCGGATGAAGGGAAAAGATCGTGACTGAGGAAATCGCCCAGGACTGTCCAGTATGTCTCGAATACTCAGCCTATTGGGGCGACCCTGGCCAAATGATACAGGCAAATTGCCCGCGGTGCGGCGAATTCGAGTTCTCGGGACAAGCTAGAGCCCTTCTGACCCAGGAATATGACGAAGTCGAAGACGGAAAAATGAGGCTCGGACCAAAGGGTTCACGAAAGCGGGCCAACGCTTCAGGTTGGATTCGAGAGCACAGTGGAACGATAATTTATGGGGATAGAGTAGCCCCCCTGGCGAGCCACGATACTCCCAAACCGCTTGAGAGAGCAAACAAGCTCCTTCGAACCCTTGGAGCGTCAGAGGCAACCGAGACTGGCGAGGTCAACATCAACACACCTGAGTACTACGGCAGAACTTGGGTAAAGGACCGCCGCGAGATTACCGACATCGCCAAAATTCTCAGCGATCAGGGCTTTATTGAAATCGGCCAACAAACTATAGGCCCCACGGGATTAGTCCCCGTGAGAATCACCGCCGCCGGTTGGACTCGTTTAGAAAAGCTTCGTTCCATTGAGGATAATCAAAGGCAACTCGACTTACCCCTTGAGGATATCCTCGAAATTGGTGAAAGTGGTTCTATCGAGTTCAAGTCTTCCTTACGCTTCAATCTAAAATCCGAAAAGAACGATCCGAAAATCGAGATGGCGGTCCTCAAGACCATCGCTGGCTTCCTGAACGTAAACGGAGGAACGCTATTAATCGGGGTCACCGACGACGGCAGACCTTTGGGGATCGAGGTTGATGGATTTGAGAGTGAAGATAGGGCACAACAACACCTGATCAATCTCATGCGCGACAAGATCGGACTCGAACAGGTATTGAATGTTAGAGTTTCCTTCGAGCAAATTGACGACCACCGAGTAATGGTCGTACGTTGCTCACCAGCTGCTTCAGAGGTATGGGTGCGTGCAGGCGGGAACGAGCAATTTTTTATTCGGGCCGGCAACACAACAAACGAGTTGTCCCCTTCAAAAGCAGCAAAATATATTAGCGGGAGATTCGATCATTGACCGAACACAGCGATCGCCTGGTCAAGAAACTCTGGAGCTACTGCAACGTCCTCCGAGACGACGGCCTGAGCTACCAGGACTACCTGGAACAGCTGACCTTCCTTCTCTTCCTCAAGATGGCCGACGAGAAGGCTGCCCTGACACATGGCGAACAGGCGGTCCCCGAAGGCTACCGTTGGGATGACCTCGCCGCACCGCACATGGAAGGTGTCAAACTTGAAGAGCACTACCGCAACACCCTGCGTCACCTCGGGCGGCAGGGCGGAATGCTCGGACTGATCTTTGCGAAATCCCAGAACAAGATCCAGGACCCGGCCAAGCTGCGGCAGCTGATCGTCGAATTGATCGGCAAGGAGACCTGGCTCTCCCTGTCCTCCGATGTCAAAGGCGACGCCTACGAAGGCCTGCTGGAACGCAACGCCCAAGACACCAAGTCCGGCGCAGGGCAGTACTTCACACCCCGTCCGATCATCGATGCGATCATCGACTGCGTGCAACCCCAATCCGGCGAAGTGATCTGTGACCCGGCCTGCGGCACCGGTGGCTTCCTGCTGTCCGCCGCCAATTACATTGCCCACAACTACAAACTCGACCGTGACCAGAAGCGCCACCTGCGCTATGACGCCATCCGGGGTGTCGAGCTTGTCGATGGAGTCTCGCGTCTCTGCGCAATGAACCTCTTCCTGCATGGGATCGGACCCGACGACGATGAGAGAGAACCGCCGATCAAGACCGACGACAGCCTGCGCAACGAACCGAAGACCCACTTCCCGGTGGTCGTCACCAATCCCCCCTTCGGCAAGAAAAGCAGCGTCACCATCGTCAACGAAGAGGGCGAAACCGACAAACAAACCGTCAGTTACAGCCGACCAGACTTCTGGACGACGACAACCAACAAACAGCTGAACTTCGTGCAACACATCAAGAGCCTGTTGGAGATCAACGGGAGAGCGGCGGTTGTCATCCCAGACAACGTGCTTTTCGAAGGCGGCGCCGGGGAGACCGTGCGGCGCAAGCTGATGCACGAGTGCGACGTCCACACAGTCCTTCGCCTGCCCACGGGCCTCTTCTATGCCCAGGGCGTCAAGGCCAACGTCGTCTTCTTCGATCGCAAACCGGCAAGCGAGAACCCATGGACCAAGACCGTGTGGTTCTATGACCTGAGAACCAACAAGCACTTCACCCTGAAACAAAACCGCCTGACCCGCCGAGACCTCGACGAGTTCGTCCAGTGCTACAATCCCGGTGATCGCCACAACCGAACCACCACCTGGTCGAAAGACAACCCCGACGGTCGCTGGCGACCCTACACGTTCGAAGAAATTACCAACCGGGACAAAGCCAGCCTCGACATCTTCTGGCTCCGAGACGAAAGCCTCGAAGACTCCGCCAACCTCCCTGACCCACACATCCTTGCCGCCGAGATCGCTGAGGACCTCGAAAGTGCCCTGGAGCAGATCAGGGATGTTCTGGGGGATTTGGAAGAGCGGGTGGATTTGGGAGGGGACCAATGATCAAGCCGGCTGAAATTGTCGTCCCATCCGAGGATCCCTTTAAAAATGACGCACTCTCCAGAAAAGAGACCATTGAGAAGCTGACGAACTTCCTGGAACATCTTTCGGAACCGTTTGTTCTTGGATTGAACTCGCCGTGGGGATCAGGAAAAACCACGTTTGTTCGGTTATGGAATCAGCACCTCAAAAATGCTGGGTTCAATACGCTTTACTTCAACGCTTGGGAAACTGATTTCGCCGAAGATCCGTTCTTGGCCCTTGCTGAGGAGCTTAGGGTTGCGATCGCGGAGTTAGAGAACTGCGAACGATCACCTGTCAGGGGGCTCAGTAAGAAAATCATGGAAGCTTCCATTGCAATCGCCAAAAAGGGAATCCCGATAGCAGTACGAGTGGCAACTTCTGGCCTCCTCAATATCGACGAAAAGGCTGAGGAGGAGCTATCCGCACTGGCTTTGGAGATCGCGAAGGAAAGAGTCGACGAATATTCGAGGAGGAAAAACAGCATTGGGGAATTCAAGAAGACTCTTGAAGATCTGGTCTGTGCTCTCTCCAAGGTGGAGGGGCCCGAAAAACCTCTCGTGATTTTCATCGACGAATTGGATCGCTGCCGTCCCCCATATGCCATTACCCTTCTCGAACATGCAAAACACATTTTCTCGGTCCCGGGGATTGTGTTCGTGATCTCGGTGGATCGCGACCAACTCGCAAATTCAATCCGGTCAGTCTATGGGGAAAACTTTGATGCCGATGGTTATCTCCGTCGTTTCTTTGATCTCGATTTTGTCCTTCCAGATCCGCCTGGAAATGATTTTGTTCAGTACCTTTACAAAACCATGGGCTTATTCGATCTGGTTGAAGGCCGAAAGAACGGAGATGACCCGAGCACACTTTACGACACGCTAAACTTGCTTCTACCCCATCTTCACCTGAGTTTGAGACACCAGATTCATATTTTGAGTCGGCTCAAGATAGTCTTAATGACGACACCGGGAAACCATTGGTTATACCCTTATCAACTTGGGGTTTTGACCGTCCTCCGCGAATGGAAACCAACCCTTTACAACAGTTTCGTTGAAGGAATGACTGACCCGAAGGAAGTAATCCGCGCACTGGAAGATGCCACGGGTGGGCTCATCTTCGGTGATTCCTCAGGCTGGATACTTGAAGGATTCATTTTCGCAATGGGCGCGGAGGTCGGGAAGGTCAGTCCTCTGATTCAGGTCTATCTCGATAATATTGAAGAAACGAGAGCAACTGCGCCAGCAGAAGCAGGAACCGACTCAAGAGAAAAAAAGGCCATCGCCGTTTATAGACACAATCTTGCAGATCATCCGTTTGATGGTCGAGGACCAGGCCTCCAAGTTACGGCGGGCCGCATTGCTTTCTCCGAACGCCTCTTACAAAAACGGCCCCTGGGAAATTGATGAGAACGACCAATTCGCCACGAGAAACAACGAATCGAACCAGGAAACCCGCACAACGCTAACTTCATGTGCAGAGCACCTTTTTTGGTTGTATGAAGAGATGAGACCCAAAAGTGGGGAGGACCAGACAATGAAAGACGGAATCCTCAAAATCGACAACCGTACAGAGAATTGGAAGACCGCGAAGCTCTACCATGAGCGGCTTTCGAACGCATGTGTCGTTGATTTTGCGAGCAAGATTATCCGTGCCGCTGATCAAGAACCCGGTGTCATAAAGCGTGAGGACATCAGCGTTGAGCTATTTTGGAAGGGGTTCCGCGATCTGCGTTATTCTTCTTCGAGAGACAAGCAAACGATCAACGAAAAGGTCCTTAGTAAGTACAAACGGGCGTTTAGGGGACTACGCAACGATGTGATGGGGTTCCCAGGGCTCTCGGCGCCCCGCAAGCACAACTACGGCATGGACGACGGTTGCCTGGCAGCCCTAGTCAGCAACTTGATGAACACCGAGATCGATATCGTAATCCAAACACCGGCGCACCTTCTGATTGGGGAGGCAAAACACACCCAAGCGCTTGGCGCAGAATCAAAAAACCTCTTAGTTCATCAACTGATTCGTCAATATGTTATGGCGACCGTTGTAGCCCAAATTTCCCACCATGAATGGCTCAAGGTCGTTCCATTCATTGTTTCGACGGCCCCCGTCAGAAAACGCGCGCAGATTCGGTTCATGCTGAGGAAAGGCTGGCTCGCTGATGGCAATCTCTATGGATGGGACTTAAAGCCTCTTTGATGCTGAGACACCGGCAATTGTCGCCGGTTCTCAAGAACCGCCGGATTCCGGCTATAACGCGCGGATGGCGATAACTGGATAACGTCATCAATCGGGTCGTTCACCGCTTGTGTAAAGATGGAAGAGTGCAGCGGCTGGGCTGTGGTCTCCTCCACATCCCTTCGAACGATGGACACAGTGCGGAGACCGACGCAAAGCGGAC
>JAIOSJ010000248.1 GCA_021107705.1 Thermoanaerobaculales bacterium
CCGCCTTCGGTCAGACCAATGATGCGGAAGACCGCCAACCAGGGCGAACGACCGGATGGGCTGAAGAGAATGTCCGGAGCGATCTCTCCACCACGAATCGGATCGACGATCGGACCACCGTAGGACTCTGACCGGTCGAAATACGGTTCGATCACCTGGGTCGCCGACTGTTCCTCGACGGCAGAATCCGTACCGACTCCAGGATCGAATTGAGAAAACGACCGGGCGAGACCAAATGCCACGGCCAGAATGCCCAAGATTCCGATCACCCACCGAGTCAACCCCTTCCACCGGCCGGAGATCCAATCCATCACTCGACCCAACTGAGAACGCGGCGCCACCCGGTCGAGTTCACGAATCATCAGCCTGTGAACCTCGTCCCGGACCCTGCGCGCCATTCGCAGCAGTTCACGATCCTGGGCGAGGTCACCCCTCGCGGCAAGCACCGCCAATCGGTCGCTGTCGACCACCACCTGGGGAGCAAAGCCCCTCCGAACCTCTGAGATCCGTTTGCGTTTCTTCCTCCCCGGCTCGAGCAACAGATCATCGACCGTCGCGGCGGTCCGTACCTGAAGGCCGTGGGCCAACACCTCTATTCCGGCTTCTTCAGCCAAGGTGACAATGCCGAAAACTCCCCGGCAACTGAAACTGAGGCCCGGAACTCCGGGGCACATCCGTTCGGTTGCGACCCGCCCGTTGACCATGACCCTCAGAATTGCCCTCCCGGCGCCACGGACTCTCAGGTGACGCGCATATCTTCGTACCGCTTCCCACACCAGGTTTTCGAGATCTACGCCGCGGGCCGAGCGGGACAACATGACTCCAGTGCCGGCCTCCATTTGTCGCTCCACGACCCGGAAGTCCTCGAGGTCGGCTGAAAAGGTGGCCTCCCAGGCCCGTGTTTTCCCCGAAGGACTTGAGCGCAGTACGATCTCATCGGGAAGAAATCGAAGGACAGACCAAAAGCCAACGCCGAACTTCCCCGCCGTACCGCCAACATTGATCTTGCTCGAAGCATGCAGTGTCAGGAGGAAAGCACGAGCCTGAGCCCAGGTCATACCCCGACCGTCATCTTCGAGAATGAAAAACTCTCTGCCGGCCTCGGACCACACCCTGACTCGAACGTTCCGGGCACCAGCATCTCTCGCATTTTGAAGGAGTTCACGTACGAAGACCCAAGGATCATCGCCGTAACGAGACGATTCCCTTTCGGCAAGGGCAAGAAAATCCGCCGCTCTGGTCATGCCTCAGTGTAGCCGCATCGGTCGATGGATCATCCCAAGTTCAATCACGGGGTCCCGCTGCGGACCGACACCTCGATTCAGAAAATACTTTAGTGACTCTTTATAAGATGTCATATACACAACCCCTGAGGATGATCTGAGTGGATCTTCCTCAGAAAATATTTTCTAGGTATTGACATTACCGAAATCAGGATCTATATTCCCCGCTGTCACTCGCATGGTACGAGTGCCAAGAATCAGGTTCAAACCGAAAGGAAACAAACAGATGCAGATCACACCCCTGTACGATCGTGTTCTCCTCAAACGCGTTGACGCGGCTGAGGAAGTGCGTGGCGGGATCATTATTCCGGATACCGCAAAAGAAAAACCTCAAGAGGCCGAGGTCGTCGCCATCGGAGAAGGCAAATTTGACGAAGACGGCAAAAGGATGCCCATGACCGTCAAGGTCGGCGACCTGGTTCTGATCGGCAAATACTCGGGAACTGAAATCAAAATCGACAACATCGAGCACACCATCGTGCGCGAGGACGAAGTTCTCGCCATCGTGGTGAAGTAACGGAGGCTCACATGGCTGGAAAACGAATCATTTACTCGGGTGAAGCCCGCGCGAAGATGCTGGCCGGCATCAATCAGCTCGCCGACGCGGTCAAAGTAACCCTCGGCCCCAAGGGCCGCAACGTGATCCTCGAGAAGAAGTTCGGTTCGCCGACGATCACCAAGGACGGCGTCACCGTCGCCAAGGAGATCGAGCTTGCCGATCCGCTCGAGAACATGGGCGCACAAATGGTCCGCGAGGTTGCCTCGAAGACCTCCGACATCGCCGGCGACGGCACCACCACAGCCACAGTCATCGCCCAGGCCATCTACCGCGAGGGCATCAAGAACGTCACTGCCGGCGCCAACCCGATGGAACTCAAGCGCGGTATCGATGCCGCCTCTCGAAAAGTTGTCGCCTTCATCGACGGCATGTCCAAGCCCATTCACGGTGACGCCATCGCCGCAGTCGGCGCCATCTCGGCCAACTCGGATGCCGAAATCGGCGACATCATCCGCAACGCGATGGAGAAGGTCGGCAAAGACGGCGTGATCACGGTGGAAGAGGCCAAAAGCCTCGACACCAAACTCGAAGTGGTCGAGGGTATGCAGTTTGACCGTGGCTACCTCTCCCCCTACTTCGTAACTGACGCGGAGCGCATGGAAGTTGTTCTCGAGAACGCCATGATCCTGATCTTCGAGAAGAAGATCTCGAACATGAAAGACCTCCTCCCGGTGCTCGAGCAGATCGCTCAACAGAGCAAGCCCCTCCTCATCATCGCCGAAGACATCGAAGGCGAAGCCCTGGCCACCCTTGTGGTCAACAAGCTGCGCGGCACTCTCCAGATTTGCGCCGTCAAGGCCCCAGGATTCGGCGACCGCCGCAAGGCCATGCTCGAGGACATCGCAATCCTCAGCGGCGGCAAGATGATCTCCGAAGACCTCGGCATCAAACTCGAGAACGTGACCTGGAATGACCTCGGTAACGCCAAGAAAATCGTCATCAACAAGGACGAGACGACAATCGTCGTTGACGACGAGGACCAGGCCAAACAGGAGGCCGTGCTCGGCCGCGTCCAGCAGATCAAGCGTCAGGTCGAGGACACCACCTCCGACTACGACCGCGAGAAGCTGCAGGAACGCCTTGCCAAGCTCGTCGGCGGTGTGGCCCAGATTCAAGTCGGCGCCGCAACCGAGACCGAAATGAAAGAGAAGAAGGCTCGCGTCGAGGACGCCCTTCACGCCACAAAAGCAGCCGTAGAAGAGGGTATCGTCCCCGGCGGCGGCGTGGCCCTGCTTCGCGCCATGAGCGTTGTCGAAAAGCTCGCCGCAGAGGCAACCGGCGATGTGCAGACCGGAATCAACATTATGCTGCGCGCCCTTGAAGAGCCCACCCGTCAGATCATCCTCAACACCGGACTGGAAGAGGCCGCAGTGGTCGTTCGCGAGATCCGCGCCGCCGAAGGCAACATCGGCTACGATGCCGCTGCGGGCGAAATCACGGACATGATCAAGGGCGGCATCATCGATCCTGCAAAGGTGACGAAGAATGCCCTTGAGAACGCCGCTTCCATCTCCGGTCTTCTCCTCACCACCGAAGCGATGGTGTGCGAGATCCCCGAGGACAAGAAAGATGATCCGATGCCCGGTGGCGACATGGGCGGCATGGGCGGCATGGGTGGTATGGGCGGATTCTAAGGACAGTTCTGAACTGAGCAATTCTCAGTTTGGGATTAAGACCCTGTCTTTCCATCAAAACACCCGGGCTCGCCCGGGTGTTTTCTTTATTGGGACCGAAGAGGGGTTGGATCCATCTATTGGAATACAGGGCTTGCCCTGAGTATTAGGATCGGCGACACTTCAGCATGACCGATCTTGACTCCGTTCGCCTGGATATCTGGCTGGATGTCGCCTGCCTCTGCAAGACTCGCTCGCAGGCCCAGACGGCCTGTAAACGAGGCCGGGTCAAGGTCAACGGACAACAGGGTAAAGCGCACCGGTCCATCCGGCCGGGCGACGAAATTCGTATTTCCATTCCGGGCGGTAACACCAGGATCGTCGTCGTCACCGAACTCGAGTCCAGAAGCGTCCCCCGTGCGCGGGCCCGCGAGTTGTACGACGACCGCACCCCCGCACCGACCCGGGAGGAACTTGAAATCCGGCGTATGCTACGCCTGTCCACACCGGTCATGCGAACGAAAGGCAGCGGAACTCCGAAAAAGAAGGAACGCCGCTTACTACGCCGCGCAAAAGAGGACTGGGCGGACAGCTCACCAGATTTCGAAGGAGCCGAAAATGACTGAAACACCAAACTGGGACCTCCTTGTTCTCGGGAAAAGCCTACTCACGATGGAACCAGACACCGGACCTATTCCGAACGGCGCGGTCGCGATCTCGGGCGGTAGGATCGTTGCCGTTGGGGAAGCCTCCGATCTTCTCGAAATGGCGCCGACCTGCGAAGTTTTGAATGCCTCCAACTGCCTGGTCATGCCGGGCCTCGTCAACACGCACTCACACCTCGCGATGAGCCTTCTGCGGGGCCTCGCTGACGATCTCCCATTGAAGACCTGGCTCGAGGGGCACATCTGGCCGGCCGAGAGCCATCATGTGAACCGAGAATCGGTGGCTGTCGGCAGCCGCCTGGCGGCAGCCGAGCAACTGCTGGCTGGGGTCACAACCACCACGGACATGTATTTCTTCGCAGATGCGGTGTGCGAAGCCCTTGTCGAGGCGGGAATTCGAGGGGTCGTCGCCGAAAGTCTCATTGACGCCTCAACCCCGAGATGCTCCGGACCCGAAGAGATGTTGGCCCGGCAACGGCAGCTATGCGAAGAGTGGAAGGATCACCCACTGATCACCCCTTCGGTCGCGGCTCACGCACCGTACACCGTAGGCCCGACAAATCTCGTCAAGGAGGCTGAACTCGCCGATGAACTCGCCGTCCCGCTTCAGATCCATCTGGCGGAAACCCGTTGGGAGGTCGAAACCCTCCTCGAAAAGCGAGGGGCAACACCCGTTGCCTACCTGGAGGACATCGGTTTTCTCTCCGACCGAGTTGTCGCCGCCCACTGCGTTCATGTAAGCCGGGAAGACATCGAAACCCTGGCCGAGAACAACGTCGGCGTCTCTCACAATCCGGTCTCGAACCTCAAACTCTCCTCAGGAGTTGCCCCGGTACCGAAGATGCTCGAAGCGGGGATCAAACTCGGCCTGGGGACGGACGGCGCCGCGTCCAATAACGGCCTTGACCTCCTACGGGACCTCCAAATCGCCGCCCTCCTTCACAAGGGCACCAGCGGTGACCCGACGACCCTTCCCGCCCAGAGCATCCTGGAAATGGCGACCATCGACGGCGCCCGTGTCCTGGGCCTCAGTGAAAGTACCGGGATGATCACCGTCGGACGTAACGCTGATCTCGCCTGTTTTGCGCTCGACACCGCCCACGCGACACCGATGTATGACCCCTACTCCCACATGGTCTTCGCCGCTCGAGCGGCCGATGCACGCCATGTCGTGGTTCAGGGAAAGGTCGTCGTTCGAGATCGGGAACTCCAGACCATGGATCTCAAAGAGATCCGAGCCAAGGTGAACGAGATCGCCAAGGGAATTAGGGGGTAAGCAGCATCTCCGGCCTCAAAACCTCATGAGGCGAAGGGCTGGTCCTCGCACATCTCGAGCACAGCCTCGCTTCCCGGCATCACACCGTCTATTCGGATTTGCGCGAGGATGCCTTGCAAAATCTTTTTCTTGGTTGAATTCATCGGTTCAAACTCCATACCGGCTCGGTAGACGACCGCTGGACCCAGGGACACACTCTGGTCAAAGCCGTTAACTCGACACCGTTGAATTCGGGCGCGGAGACGAAGCTCATCTTGCTCTCCGACCGGCAGGGAAATGTTACACTCCACCGAAGGACGAAGCGCTGAAGGAACCTCAACCTGAACGCCAAAGAGGGAAATATCCACGATCCGGGCCGGCACGGTCGCCTTGATTCGACCGAATATTTCCTGCTCCGGCAAGAGTCTCGCTGCGCGTCGTCTCTCCTTCATTACGTCACCTCTTTATTTTGTGTCTGAGTATCCATATCAATCCCGCCGTCACGTTAAGAGCTGACAAACCAAACACACCCTTCCATCATTCGAAACTGTCTCTACTCTTCCAATATATGCCTGAAACTCAAACAGTCAACCCCGAAAATGACCTAATCGACTTTGCCTAAAAGGACCAAGGCCCTCGAAATACTCCAATAAATAGAGCTTAGCCCGACCTCCTAAGAAACTCCCCGCGTTTGTGGGTGGATTCAATGAACATCGAACGTTCAATTCCAAGGCCCCGTACCTCGAGTTTCTTTCTGATGGGTCGAGCCGAGGACGGCTCGTAGGAAGCTTCTCACCAGCTGTCTTCTGCCGCCGACCTATTTGCCTCGTTCATGGCGCTCTGCACTCCCTCCCCCAGAACATCCCCCACGATGGCTGAGGCTCTTGACACAACCTCACCAACGATCGCTTCCTCCGTTGACGAAAAGGGAGAGAGAACAAATTGGGCCAAATCGCTCCAGGGCTTTTCTCCTCGAATTCCAAGCCTCAATCTCGGAAAACCGTCACCCAGTGAGGAGCAAATATCACGGAGTCCGTTATGAGTCCCCGGTCCTCCTCGCGGCCGTAAACGAATCCTCCCAAGGGGAAGATCGATGTCATCGACAACAACCAACATTTCCGGAGGTTCTGCCTGATAGTGCCTGAGAAGGTTCATGACGGCTTCCCCCGATCGGTTCATAAATGCCGAGGGCCGCACAAGGACGATGTCATTTTTGCCGACCCGAGCCGGGAACTCCGAGTAGAGTTCCCGCTCGATCCAGCGCCCGCTGCTGCACCCGACAGCGAAATATTCCACAACCTTGAACCCGATATTGTGTCGGGTCTGGGCGTACTTGGGCCCGGGGTTTCCCAGACCCACCACGATCCTTATCGAAAAATCAGGGTTCTCACCCGAATCAGTCGGCTTCTTCTCCGTCCTTGGTCTTACCGATGAGCTCCGGCTCAGCCTGTTCAGCCATGAGGAGATCAGCTGCAGCATCTTCTTCAACTTCTTCCTCCTCGACGCTGCGCGGCACTCCGATTACAACGACGACCCTTTGGCCATCATCCATGAACTTGCCGCTTTTTGGCAGATGCTCCTCAAGGTCGGCAACGGTAACCTGCTGTCCGATTTCCAACTCAGATATGTCGATTTCGATCTTGTCGAACATATCGCGCGGCAGAACCTCCACGGCGAGTTCTCGGGTAATGAAGTCCATCCGGCCACCCTCCCGCACGCCGACGGAATCCCCAAATACCTCCAAGCGAACAGTCACATTGAGCTTGTGACCCTTCAAGACGCGGATGAAATCGAGGTGAAGAAACTTCCCGGTCATGGGATCCTGCTGCATCTCCTTGATCATGGCCCGGCGTTCTTCCTTGCCATCCTCAAGCTTGAGAAGAAAAATGGTGTTGTCACCACCTTCGGACTTGAGAATTCGCTGCACGGCATCATCTTCAACCGAAATTGAAACGGGCGGTTTTCCGCCTCCGTATACAACGGCGGGGATCCTACCGGTGCGGCGCAATCGCCCGACTTCCGCCTTGCCGGTCTCCTCCCGCTTCGTTACTGTGATATGGATATCCGAACTCTCTGACATGGACTGCAACCCCCAAATAATATCTTCTAATTTATCAAACAAATAGGCTGGAGACCGAAGCCCCCTCATGA
Source organism: Thermoanaerobaculales bacterium (assembly GCA_021107705.1). GTDB lineage: Bacteria > Acidobacteriota > Thermoanaerobaculia > Thermoanaerobaculales > Sulfomarinibacteraceae > JAIOSJ01. Next base: position 7,527 of record JAIOSJ010000248.1, read on the forward strand.
ATTCTCCGAATGGCCTCGCCAAGCAAGACCGCCAGAGACAACTGTTCAACTTTCTCGCACGCTGCCGTTTCTTCGCTCATGGTCAGGGTATCGGTGATCATGACCTTTTCGATTTCACTGTTTTCGAGCCTCTCGATAGCCGGTCCCGACAGAACGCCGTGAACGCCGGCGGCATACACTGATCGCGCGCCATGTTCCTTGAGGGCTTCCGCTGTTTTGACCAACGTACCTGCGGTATCGATGATGTCATCGACGATGACACAATCGAAACCGTCCACGGTACCGATCACATTCATGATCTCCGCCCTGTTGGCCTCGGGGCGTCGCTTGTCCATGATTGCGAGATCAACCTTGAGGCGTTTTGCAAAGGCTCTCGCCCTTTCGACACCGCCTGCGTCCGGAGACACCAGCATCAGCTTTTCGAGGTTCTTCCGGCGGATCGCCTCAATGAGAATCGGCGCCGCGTAGAGGTGGTCCACCGGAATATCGAAGAAGCCCTGAATCTGCGAAGCGTGAAGGTCGAGAGCCAACACACGGTCCGCACCGGCCGTTGTGATCAAATTTGCCACGAGCTTGGCCGTGATCGGAACTCTTGGAGCATCCTTCCGATCCTGGCGCGCATACCCCATGTAGGGCATCACGACGGTCACCCGACTCGGCGAGGACCTGCGGAAGGCATCCAGCATAATCAGAAGTTCAATGAGGCTTTCATTCGCCGGCTGACCAGTCGGCTGCACGATGAATACGTCCGCACTGCGAACATTCTCCTGGATCTGACAAAAAAGTTCGCCATCCGAAAATTTACTGATCTTCATCTTCCCCATATCGGTCTGCAAATAGGCGCAAATCGCCTCAGAGAGGGCCGGATTCGCCCGACCGGAAAAGACGAGAAGAGGGTGTTCCTTCAACATAACGAGTCCCGTGGCTGGGGCGGCAGGATTCGAACCTGCGAATGCCGGTTCCAAAGACCGGTGGCTTACCGCTTGCCGACGCCCCAAGACGGCGCAGAGTATAACCTAAATTGAGCAACTCTCAGCGGCGATCTGTATCAACCTCTTGCGCTCTGGGCACTTTCAGAAAGCCTCGACAGACCTCCGGGTATGCCTGTATTTTCTTCAAGCACCAGCGCATCAAGGACTTGGCACATCTCATCCGCCAGAATCGCTCAGTTTAGGTATCACCAAAATTGAGCGACTCTCAGCGGTGATCTCCTCCCGTGGGATTTCGCTCATTCTCGGGGAGCCAGAATTCCTCGACAAATAGACGGGAAACGACCCGATCAAGGATCGATTGTTTCTCTCTCCGCCTGGAAGATTCGCCGCGCTCGGGCACACTTGGCAATCCCAGATTCGCAGTGGCCTCTGTATATTCGGCCAACACCTTTTCCTCGATGATGCGGCGAGTCTCTGAATTAAGGGGGTTCGCCACATCTCTCATCTGACCGTTACGGGTCTTGCGGGCCGGCATCGTGACAAACAATTGGCCCTCCCGACCTTCCATCACCCGGAGATCATTGACGATAAAACAGTCGTCGATGACGATTCCGACAAAAGCTCTAACTTTCCCACCCTTGGACGGGCTGATACGGACCTCGGTGATCTCCACGCTTTACCTCCAGCACTCAGATCATTTCAATTTTTCAACCCTGGGCCTGGCCTCTGTCCTTCCCAGGGTTCGAACAACCTCAACGCGCCACTTCCCACGAAGCTCTCTTGCCGCCGCCCGAGCTTCTTCAAGCCCGGAAAACACCGCAAAAACAGCCGATCCGGAACCTGTCACATCCGCCATCAGCGGCCTTAGATCCCGCAAAGAGCGTAGCGCCTCATCGACCTCCGGCCAACCGGCGCATACCGGTCCCGCAAGATCATTCCCAAGCGCCGCCCAATCGATCTTCGGCGGCTTCTCCTCCAGGCCAGCATACACCGTGTCCTCCGTCGGTGCCCACGAACCTTTGGCGGACACACGGGAAAACACCTCAGCCGTCGATATCTCGACCGACGGAACCAGGATCAGAACGGCCGTGGGCTCAAGATCATCGAGCGGTAGAATCTTCTCGCCCCGTCCCATCCCAAAGGCCAACCCACCGTATAGGAAAAACGGCACATCGCTGCCCAAATCAGAGGCAATAGCCAACAACTCGGCCGGGTGGATCTGCAGATCCCACAAACGATCCAACAACACCAATGCAGCCGCAGCATCGGCCGAACCACCTCCCATGCCCCCACCCACCGGAATCCTCTTCTCGAGCCGGAGACGGACCCCCGGAGAACGATCGACACGCTTCCAAAGGGCTCGTGCAGCTTGCAGAACGAGATTGTCGCATTCTCGGGGAAGAACAGCTTCGGGCTCCAGCTCAAGATCGAGGATGCCGGCCCCGGCCACTTGGGCCGTCAGACGATCGCGGAGATCCACACTCTGGAAGACGGTCCTCAATTCGTGAAACCCGTCACTTCGACGACCCACTACCTGAAGATGGAGATTGACCTTGGCAGGTATTGAAACGGACAGAACACCCATGATCTTATTCGCAATACGGGAGATCCGGCAGATCAGGCGCCTCACCGGCAAGCCCCCACTGCAATCGTACGAGTTCCAATTCAGCCCAGTCCCCGTCGGTGCCGGAAAGCCGGAGGCGCCCCGCCACCGAAGCGGTGTGCCGATCCAGGACAACCTCGAATCCGTCCCCAGTCACCCGCACGATCCTCCATGGATCGCTCTCGAGATCGACTAAGGTCCGCCAGTCTTCCCCCACAATCTCCACACTGCTTCGATCGCCCTGGAGGATACTGTCCTCAGTAAGAGCCGGGAGCCTCCCTCCCAACAGACGAACGGCCCGGTCGAGGGGAAGTTCTCCCATGCCAAAGATTCCTCCGGCTGATCTGCCTTCGAGCCTGCATCCCTCACGCAAGTCGAAAATGACCACCTGTCCGCCCGCCTCCCAACCGGCGACTGCCACCGCACCACCGAACTGCTCGGAAATGGTCATTCTCCCCAATCCATCTTCGGTCGCAATCACACCGAGCCGCAGGCCGCCACTGGACGGAACCCTGAGATGGTACAGAGCCGCCATCGGTCCAGGGAGGGGCCGGTTCAAGACGGCAACGCCCTCCTCTATCGAGACGGAAACACCGGGTTCTGAAAATGGCGTCGCCGACCGACAGCCGATACCGCTGGAGGTTACGCATAGAAGAATCGCCAGGATGCTCCAAACAAACGAACGTTCAAACACGGAGCCCCCCCAACCCCAACAATCAGGGTCCAGAGGGCTCAGCAACCGTAGTCTGAGAGCGATTCAACAGTTCGGTCACATGATCCGGAAACTCGCATCCGGCCTCGAGTGATTGCTCAAGCAGACCTCGTGCCCAAGCAACACCTCTCCGAGGTGGGCCAACACGGTACCGTCCGCCGCGCCCCCCAAGGCCACCGCCCGCCTGAGCCATCGTTCTGCGTGTCCGAGCTGTCCCAGGCGATATTGAACCCATCCAAGAGAATCAAGGAAAGCGGGGTTTTCCGGATCCGCCGCCACCGCTCGCTGCACGAGAACCAGGGCCTGATCCAGGTTTTCGTTTCGATCGGCCCACATGTAGCCGAGATAATTCGCCGCGTCAATGTCGTTGGGATTCATTTCCAAGAGTAACGAGAACTGCTCAGCCGCTTCGTCAAACCGGCCGAGACGTTCGAGGGCGGAGGCCCGAGCAAAGATCAACCTTCTGTCCCCCGTAAAGTTTTCGAGGGCGGCGACACTCGTCTTTTCGACCTCCTGCCACAGTTCAAGCCTCTGCACCACTTGCAATGCTTCAAACACATCGCCGATCCGCTCGCTTCTCTTCAAGGGCCGGAGAAGACGCATAGCTTTGTAATCGCCGCCGCGATACCTCATTTCCGCCTCAAGGGCGACTGCGGTCGAGCGAAGCTCGGGACCCAGCTTCGGCTGAATCCTCAGGAGGGCCCCAGCCCCTTCTTTCCAATTCTCTCCCTGACGAAAGGTCTCCGCCAGGAGATGGATAGCTTGTGGGCCGGCCAAGTCGATATCGCCAATCCTGTCCAACCATTCCCTGGCCGCATTCGGATGGCGCCCCACCAGTTCCAATCGTGCCGCGCTGAGGCAGACGTGAACGGCCCGAGGCGATGCCGCATCTTCCGCGACGATTTCCCAAGCCCGCCCGACCAGGCTTCGACCTTCATCCAGATCTTTTCTCCCGGCTGCAGTCGAACTCCACGCCAAGGCCAGAAGCAAATCAACATTGTCTTTGTCTTTGCGCACGAGTTTCTCAAGGCGTGGTTGAGCCTCGTGATATCGCCCGAGATCCGTGAGCACCAGGGCCTCCAGCATCAGGGCACTGGGAGAATCGGGTTCGGCGCCCAATACCCGCCGAACGACCTCGAGGGCCTCAGCCGGTCGACCGCCATCCGACAAAAGAGCAGCTGCCTGCATCAGGCCGTCGAGATTGTCGCTCTCGAGCCAACCCAACATCTTCTCTCCGGCGACCCCTCTCTGCCCCGAGGCCACCAGCGACTGCGCCAGTCCATCACGACAGAGTTCGGCCGCAAACGAATCGTCAACACAACCACTGAAGGCATCCGCCGCCTCCTCATACCGCCCAAGGCGAGCCAGCAACCGCCCATGGAAGCCGAGCAAACGGGGGCCGTCTCCCATCGCCTGACGCAATTCGGCAACCGCCTCCTCCGCCTCCACGATTTCACCGAGCCCTTCCAGGACACGAGCCAATGAGAATTGGAGATTGGGATCTTCACTCTGATCGGCCAATGCCCCTTCCAGCGCCTCCCGGGCCTGTGGCATCAACTCAGGCCGATGGCCCGAGACCTGGGCCAGAGCGAGAGCTTTGACCCTCAGTCCGTAGAAATCCAGGTCAACGCGATTCTCAAGCAGCTTCACGGCTTTGTCCGCCATTCCCAGATCAAGCAGAAGAGATGCGTAAACAACCTTGATCTCGTTGACCTCCGGCGCCTCAGTCGCCGCCAGCTCATACTTTTCCACGGCCTGACGATATTCGCCCTTGGCCTCCAACCGGCGGGCCTCGAGAAACGACTCCAATCCCTCAGACAGACGGATCTCTTGGGCATCATCCCCACCAGTCATCGACGACCACGCCATCGGCGTCATTACCGCAATCGCGGCCAGAAATATCCAAAATCTAAGAAAACGAACCCACACTACGAGTACCATCCCTTCGCCAGTCCCGAATCTGAGCTTCCGATTCCGAACTCGCCTACGAAGGACATCATACAGGCCGCGCGGGCTCTCGAACCTCCCGAGGTGTTACAATCTGCCGTCAATGACAGAAACGACCTCCACGAACAGTCTTTTTTCTTCGACGAGATTCGCCGAATTCGATCTGCCTGAACAACTGCTGAGGGCCATTGCAGATCTTGGCTTCGAACGACTCACACAGGTTCAAGACCAAGTCCTGCCCTTCTCGTTAAAGGGCACCGATGTGGTCGCACAAGCTCAGACCGGATCGGGAAAAACGGCGGCTTACCTCATCACCGCCTTCAACCGGATCCTCACTGTTCCAAGGGAATCAGAACCCACCGGGCCGCGGGCACTGGTCGTCACCCCGACCCGTGAACTGGCCGTCCAAGTCTCCAAAGATGCGGAAGCTCTTGCTGCTCACACCGACCTCAAGGTCCATGTCGTCTTTGGTGGAATGCACTACAAAAAACAACGCGCCACCCTCAGCGAAGGTGTGGATCTCCTCATCGGAACACCGGGAAGCCTCATCGATTACCACCGTCAGGGCGCCTACTCTCTACGCGAAACCGAAGTAGCCGTTATCGACGAATGTGACCGGCTCTTCGACATGGGGTTTGCCGAAGACCTTCGCTGGATCCTTCGCCGCCTTCCAAACCCACGAAACCGCCAAACCCTGATGTTTACCGCAACTCTTTCCCGCAGGGTCACCACCCTCGGTTGGCGCGAGATGGACGAACCTGAGGAAATCGTCGTTGATCGAGAGCAGATCACCCCTCAGACGATCCTTCAGGAGCTCTATCACGTATCCAGGCGCGAGAAATTCTCCCTCCTGCTCGGACTCCTCAAGCGGGAGGGCGACGGCCGAACCATGATCTTCGTCAATACCAGAATCTCGGCACGAAGACTCGTGGATGACCTCCAGCGACACGGCTTCACCGCCCGTGGGCTTACCGGAAACGTCGAACAGATCCGCCGCCTCAGGGTCTTGGATCAGTTCCGAGACGGTGAGCTTCCAATCCTGGTTGCAACCGATGTCGCAAGCCGCGGTCTGCACATTGAAGGCGTAACCCACGTCGTGAACTACGACCTTCCGCAGGACGCCGAAGATTACGTTCACCGAATCGGCCGAACCGCCAGGGTCGGCGCTGAGGGCAAAGCCTTTACCCTTGCCTGCGAGGACTACGTCTACTCCCTCGATGCAGTCCAGAAATTCGTTGGATACGAAATTCCGACGGTATTTGCCGATGATGGACTCTATGCTGAGGTCAAACCAGGCCGACGACCGCGCCCGAGCAACGACCAAAGAAGGCAGCCCTCAAGGCCGCCGGACAGGGCGACCGACACAGGATCTGTGGACGCGGTTGGTGAACAGAGACCGAAACGAAGACCACGCCGACGTCGGCCACGGAAAAAACCCAACACCGGAGACAGCTGAG
>JAIOSJ010000051.1 GCA_021107705.1 Thermoanaerobaculales bacterium
GGGAATCCTCCTCGCAACCACAGTTGATCCAATCTCTCGGCGCCGACCTCGTCGAGAGAAAACCCATCCAGAGTGTGAAAGGCGATCCTCCCGGCCAGCGTCTCGGAAGACTGCCGGAGCAGTTCCGGAGAGGCGCTGCCGAGTACCAGAAAGCGGGTCCTCGGCGAAGTGCGATCAGCAAGAACACGCAGCACCGGGAAAAGATCGGGGCGCCGTTGAATTTCATCGATGACCACCAATCCCCGCAGATCCGTCAATGCGAGGCGAGCATCCGTCAACCGTGCGAGATCCGCCGGATCCTCGAGGTCAAAGCATTCACTCGGGCCTTGGTGAGAACTGAGGATCTTAAGGGCGAGCGTCGTCTTGCCGACCTGCCGAGCCCCGAGAATGGCTACGACCGGGAAGTCCTCCAATAAGTTGAGAACCGCATTTTCCTCAGCCTTTCGATCGATCATGAGCTGATTATACGCGAAAACTCGGAGGTTGACTCCGAATTTTCAGACAGTTCCTTCCGCTGGCGGACCGTTGGTCATGCACCCGCGAAAGTGTCGGGTTTGCGGACCTTGCGGAAGGACAGACATCCGCAAGGTCCGTACGCTAAAAGGGACGCTGTTTTATTCTTGGTGGCTGCCACTCCAAGCCTGGTAGAGTGAAGGTGACTGGAAAATGGAAATCGCCATCTCTCGCATGGGATTCAAGACGTGGCTGATGCTTGGCCTGTTGACGGCTGCGCTGCCGGCGATGGCGCAGATGCAATTCGAGCTGGAAAACAATTTCCTGCAGAAGGTCTCCTTTGCCACCGGCGAGGATCGGGGGATCGACCAGAATCTTGAGGACAACTTCGGCTGGATGCAGGCCCAGGGATATACGCACCTGCGGTTCTTTGGTATCTACCCCAATGGCTATCACACCTTTCCCTCTTCCACCCTGGACGCTAATGGTTATCCCAGCCACGACGGGACCGAGACCGTGCTGGGTCATTTGGTTGCCGCGGCGGCCCCATGGGGCATTACAATCAGTTTCGACGGATGGGAGACCATCGCGGAGTCCAATCGCGACCCCTCCGTCCTTGGTGTGGACATCGTCACAGAAAGCGAGTTCGCTGCGGTGGTGCAAGACGTGCTGGCACTCGGGGTTACCCTGGTCACCGAGGAGCAATTCGGTGGAACGTACATGGAGGCCATCCAGACGATGACGACGTCCTTTGGCGCCCGACATGAAACCACATCGCTTGCCTGGTGGCCCTCCGATAGATACGCGGACGAACAACTGGGCAGCGTGTTCAATTTCTACCCTTACGACCAGGCTGAGCTGGATCGGATGGACTCTTTTCCCCCGAGTAACCTGGGCAATATTCACGCCATCGCGGAAAGTGCCGCCTACTACGGTGTACCCTTTTCGATCGCCGTGGGGTCTTTCGGTAATCTGGCCTCAGAGAATTGGAAGAACGTCCTGCTTTACAGCCAGGTTCAGCACAATCCCGAGCGGGTTTCAATTGAGGAAGAGAATTACGCCTATACCATCAACCCTGAATTCGTTTTCATGCGGGATGTGGGCGCCGAAGTCCAGGAATTGGCCCAAATGGCCTTTGGAGAACGCCCCATCGCTAACCTGGTCGTCGATACTGCTTGGCATTATAGTGAGCACTTCAGACCGGCATTCAACGCGAGCCTGATCAACAATCCGGCCATTACCAATAGCCTTACCCTGTTGGGATATGGGGTCATCGAGACCTTTGGGTCCATCCTTCCCGAAGCCGAAGTCTACTACGTGCAAGTCGCCGGCGGGTTGGACCCGTCGGTCATGGCCGCGCCGCCAGACTATGTTTTGCCACTGTTGAACGGTCCCAAGCCCGTATTCCTTCAATTCGTTGCCGGTATTCCGGACGAGAACGACCATGCCGCCTGGATTCCCATTCGCAATTACTTTGGCCTGCCGCCCGGTGATACTGCATCCATTGAACGCGCCCTGCCTCAGACGACCGAATACCAGGGGCACTCCATTCACTGGGGCGGTGTGGAACTCTATATCACGCCGATCATCGAGTTCATTCCATCGGCACACGTCGCCCAGGGGCCCGCCCAGGTCATCCTCGATGGCATGGTATTGGGCCAGCCCACAGCCCTCGTCATCGGAAACGAAAACAAGTTCCTGGTCAACAGTACCGTCGTCCACCTGGAAGCCGCCTTCGTTTTGTCCGATCTGTTGGGGGGACCGTTGAACCAGCCGGCAATCGCCGACATCGCATTCACTCACAACAAGGCGATCATCTTCGCGGAATACGATGACGCGATCGATGTCAACCTGCCGTGGCAGGGCCAAACCCACATCATTTGGTATGACCACGAGGGAACCCGAATCCTGGAGAGGGACGAGGATCTTGCCGGTCGCTTCACTGCGAATCTGCTTCGGGGGGAATTCGTCTTCCTAAGAGGGCCGAGCCTATTTCAAAAACCATACCAGACGTCCCCTCGCGCACCCGTCGAGTTCATCCTTGCCGGACCGTAAAGTTGCATGAACGAACGGTGCGGTGTGCACGCTATCCCGCCGTTTTCGGCTCAAGCCCGGAGATGAACTTCTCGAGAGCACGAAAGAAGTGGTTGGGCACATCGCGAAAGACGGCGGGCACAGGCAGTAGATCGTCGATACTGTGGACCCTACGATCGAATACCGTCTCGCCCCGAAGGAACTGAGCCTGCCACCGCCTGTCAGGACCCTGCAACCCGGCGCAGCCGATCCCGACCAACAGGAAAAGAACCGCGAACCCCCGTCGCCGCCCGCGTTTTCCCAACATCTTTACTTGAGCTCCGGTTTCACCCCTGGCCCGCATTTGTCACCTGGTATCTACTGCACGACGGCGCTCCAGCCGCCGAAAGCGCCGGATTCGAAGCCGTCGCGGAGAAGGAGGGCGCAACCGGTGTCGAGGAACACA
>JAIOSJ010000262.1 GCA_021107705.1 Thermoanaerobaculales bacterium
ACCGATCCCGGAAGGTCGTCCAGTCTTCGAGGTGATCCACAAGACCGACCTCAGCCGCATCCTGAGCGCTGAGTGGGCAGGTGTCGATGATATTCCTCAATTCCCCGGTCTCGAGACCCCGTCCGACGGCGATATCGTTCACGAGTTGATCCATCACCGAACCGAGCAGCCACTGCATCATCTCCCGTGCACCGGGCGTAAAGTCCTTCTCGGTATACATGAAGCGAGCCGTCTTGTAGGTTCCACGGCCCGGGAACTCCGGCTTGATTCCAAGCTTGTCGAAGAGCCCGCGGATGAAAGGTGAACGAGCCGACAAACCGATCAGATTGACGTCGCCCGCAGGATTGATCGAGATCTCATCGCAGGCCGAGGCGAGGTAATACAGAATATTTCCCGGTGAGAACTCGCCCGCCGTGTCCATGTAAACAGCGGTCCATTTGCCGGCAGCGCGCGCCCGTCCCAACAGGGAACGGATTTCCTGAACGGTCGCAAAACCACCACCAAAACTATCGATGCGCAGACGAATTCCACGAACCCGGTCATCCTCGGCCGCGAGAATGAGAGCACGCCGAATATCCCGCAGGGAGGTGGGAGCATTCCCGGCCAACTCGGCGAAGGGGTCGTCCGCAGCCACTTCGACGACGGGGCCCGCCAGGCGCAGTGACAGCACCATGTCTCCCGGGAGTCTTGACTGCATGGACGCCGCGATAATCATCGCGAGCCCACCAAAGACGATCAATACAACAAAACATCCGATCCCGACGAACAGCCCGCTGCGTTTTCCCATCATTCCTCCAATTCTCATCCGATGTATACGGCAGTAGATCCTTACGGTTTGTGCAGGATCTTGCTGGTGGCTTCAGCCCCCGGAACAACGATACGCGACATTTCCTGTCGCTGCATCTCCTTGGCCTCCTCCATCAGGGCTTCGATTCCGGCCTGAACCGCCTGAGGAAAATTCTTCACCGCTTCGGCCATGTTCGTTGCTTCGATCTTTCCACTCACCGGAACCGGACCCATCTGAGACATGATCTGCGCCTGCGCATAGAACAAGACCGGCCTGCCGAGATCTCTGTTCCCGTCACCGTCGAGGGGTGTGAGCCGGCGAATCGTGCCGACTCTCAAATCAGTGATTGTTTCTTCGATATAGAGATTGTTACCGTCAAACTGGACCTGTTCGAGGCCCTGCACATTTGGTTGATTCATGACTTCCTCACGATCTGAAATTTTCCGCCTTCATCTGCGGAAGATCGATTATCTTACAGGAGATGGAAAGTCACCAGAACTTTCCATCAGGGGGAGGACACCAAATGACACTCGAACTCGCTTCGCGCATGGCCGGACTGAAGGCCTCGGAAATCAGGGAAATTCTCAAACTGACCCAACGGGAGGCCGTGATCTCCTTCGCGGGCGGGCTGCCGGCCGTCGAGACCTTCCCAGCCGAAGACATCCTCTCCGTCAGCGCCGAGGTCTTGACCAAATATGGAACCAAGGCCCTGCAATATTCACCGACAGAGGGTTTCCCCGCTCTTCGCGACGCCATAGCGGGTCGCATGAATCGCAATCTCGGGACCAGGGTCCAAAACCAGGAGATCCTGGTCACCAGCGGTTCTCAGCAGGGCTTGGAACTCACCGGCAAACTCATGCTCGACGACGGAGACGTGGTCCTGTGCGAAAGTCCGACCTATCTCGGCGCCATCAGTGCCTTCAATGCCTTTCAACCCCGATTTGTGGAAGTCGCGACCGATGACGACGGCCTAGTTGTTGAGGATCTCGAACGATGCCTGAAAGAGATCGAGAGAGTCAAATTCGTCTATGTGGTGCCCGACTTCCAAAACCCGAGCGGCCGAACTTGGAGCCTCGAGCGGCGACAGGGCGTCATGGAGCTGATCCGTCGATTCGAAGTACCGATAATTGAGGACTGTCCCTATGCCGAGGTCCGGTTCGAAGGCAATTTCATCCCACCCTTGAAATCCATGGAGGGACAGGAGTGGGTCGTCTTCCTGGGGACATTTTCCAAGATCTTCTGTCCGGGGATGCGCATCGGGTGGCTGGCGGCCGCACCGGACCTGTACAAAAAGTACGTTCTGGCCAAACAGGGCGCCGACCTCCATACATCGACCCTCGGTCAGATGCAATTGGCGGCCTATTTGGAAAAATTCGACATCGAAAAGAACATCGAGGGCATCATCGACCTCTATCGAGCCCGGCGGGACACCATGCTGGACACCATGACGGAGGAATTTCCGCCCGGAGTGAGCTGGACCCATCCGCAGGGCGGCATGTTCCTCTGGGTTCATCTTCCCGAAGGTATGAATGCGGCCGAACTCCTGGTCGATTGTCTGAAAGAAGATGTCGCCTTTGTACCCGGCGCTCCCTTCTTCCCGAACGGAGGACACGAAAACACACTCCGTATGAATTTTTCCTTCTCCAACCCCGAGAAAGTCAAGGAGGGTGTGAAACGCATGGCGAAGGTTCTGCGCAAGGCGATGGAGAATCGGTAATCTCAGACGTTACGATCAGAATTCGTCGGGCGTTCACAGACACGCGGGCGGCGCGCCACCCCGGGCGTGCCAGTCCCGTCATTGTGCCGGTCTCACGTTCCGGGAGGGGCTCGCCTTCTACACCAATGACGAGGCATGGCTTGCCTCGGGAAGCGCGTTCAAAACAACCCCCGCCAAGTTGCAACAACTGTTTTGGCGGATTCTCCCGTCCGCAGAGCCGATAGAGATCGTAACTCATTGTATGATAGAGGTATGGAAACCGAGAGAATCGTGCAATATTTTCATCTACTGCCTTACGAAGCAGCATTTCTGCAATCTGATGACTAGGCGGACTGGAGGTTCAATGGTTCTCCGATACAACTCATTGAAGAAGCCAAACCCTCGGAAGTGGCTCAGCGCGTCCGAATTCGCGAGGATCAAGGCGGTGCTCAAACATCACGCCGATGAACCTGACGAACTACCAAACAAACAACTACACGCCTCGATCCACTTCGTCGTCGAGAATCAATGTGCGCTTGGAGATGAAACGCCGGTCTCCAAGGCAATCCAGCGCCTAATGAATGAAGGGTTGGATCGTCACGATGCAGTCCACGCAG
>JAIOSJ010000019.1 GCA_021107705.1 Thermoanaerobaculales bacterium
CTTCCTGGGTGTTCGGGAATTCCCGTCCCTTGATCCGCCGAACATCACCGTTTCCACCTCCTACCGGGGCGCCTCGGCCGATGTGATCGAGTCACAGATCACGGAACCGCTCGAGGCGTCGGTCAACGGGGTGGACGGAATCCGAACTCTGATCTCGACTAGCCGCGACGGCCGAAGCACTATCCAGGCCGAATTCGACCTCGGCACCGATCTCGAACGCGCTGCCAACGACGTACGTGATCACGTAAGCCGAGCCATGCGCGATCTTCCCCCGGATGTCGATCCACCCATTGTTTCGAAGGCCGACGCCGATCAGCGGCCCATCGGCGGCCTTTCGGTGCGCAGCGACAGCCGAAACCTACTCGAACTCAGCCGCATCGCCCAAGAGACGTTCGTGGAGCGCTTGCAGACCATCCCCAACGTGGCGAGCGTTGATATCTGGGGCGAGAAGGCCTACGCCATGAGGCTGTGGATCGACCCCCAGAAACTCGCTGCCCATCGCTTGTCGCTCATCGACGTTCGTAATGCCTTGGCCCGCGAGAATGTCGAGCTGCCGTCGGGAAGGATTGAAGGCCGGGAGGTGGAACTTCCCGTTCGGACGATGAGCCGCCTCAAAACGCCGGAAGACTTCAACAACCTCATTCTCAAAAGCGGCGCCAACCGAATCATCCGCCTCCGAGATGTCGGCTCGGCGGAGCTCGGACCCCGCAACGAGCGCACGGTCTTAAAGCGCAACGGCATCCCGATGGTCCTCGTCGTCGTCAGGCCGCAACCGGGTGCGAATTACATCGCAATCGCGGACGAGTTTCGACGCCGGGTCGAGATGATTGAAAAGACGTTGCCGGCAGACATCAGTGTTGCGTGGGCATTTGACGCCAGCAGACATATCCGCAAGTCGGTGACCGAGGTACGCCAGACCATCCTCATCGCCTTCGGCCTGGTCATGTTCATCATCTTTTTCTTCCTTCGTGACTGGCGAACGACCCTCATTCCGGTACTGGTGATCCCGGTGTCTTTGATTGGTTCGTGCTTCGTGATGTATGTGGCCGGCTTTACCCTCAACGTGCTGACTTTGCTGGCGCTGGTGTTGGCGATCGGTCTCGTGGTCGATGACGCAATTGTCGTCGTCGAAGTGATTTATGCCAAGATCGAAGCGGGCCTCGACCCGATGGCTGCCGGCGTCGAAGGAACGCGGGAGATCTTCTTCGCGGTGGTGGCGACGACCGTGGCGCTCGTCGCCGTCTTCATGCCGATTCTTTTCCTCGGCGGGCTGGTTGGTCGGCTCTTCCGCGAGTTTGGTTTGACGCTCGCGGGGGCGGTCGTCATCTCCTCTTTCGTCGCTCTGACGCTGACCCCGATGCTCGCGACTCGTCTCTTAAAAAAGCGAGCTCAACAACCTTGGCTGTACAGAGTAACTGAGCCCTTTTTCAGTGGCCTTGCATCGACCTATCGCGCCGTGTTGACCGATATGCTGCGCCGACGTTGGTTGGCTTTGCCGATCCTCCTGGTGTGTTTTGGGCTGGTTGCTCTCTTGCTTGAGGTGTTGCCTCGTGAACTGGCGCCGCTTGAGGACCGAAGTTCCATCAGCCTCTCCGCTCGCGGCCCGGAAGGGGCGACTTTCGCCTTTATGGATAGCTTCATGGATCGGCTTAACGCCCTTATTTTGGAAGAAGTGCCCGAAACCGAAAATGTGATCACCGTAACTGCGCCGGGTTTCGGAGCGGCATCATCCGTCAACTCGGGCTTTGGTCGTATTTCGCTGGTCGAACCCGATGAACGCGGGCGAACTCAACGCGAAATCGCAGCCACGCTGGCCCGCAAAGTCGGTCGGTTGACCGATGCGCAAACCTATCTGTCACAGTCGCCGACCATCGCCGTCGGCAGACGCCGGGGGTTGCCGGTTCAGTTCGTTATCCAGGCGACCAACATGGAGAAGTTGAAGGAGGTCCTGCCGCCGTTTCTCGCCGCCGCCAAGGCAGAGCCGATTTTCACTTTTGTCGATGTCAACCTCAAATTCGACAAGCCTGAGCTCGAGGTCACCATCGATCGGGAGCGGGCACAGGACATGGGGATCTCGGCCCTGCGTATCGCGCAGACCCTTCAGTTGGCCTTGAGCGAGCAGCGGTTGGGTTACTTCGTCATGGACGGTAAGCAGTATGAGGTGATCGGCCAGGTCAAGAGCGACGCTCGCAACGAGACCGTTGATCTTCGAAATCTATACGTCGCCGCCGAAGGTCGGCCGCCGGTGTTGTTGGACAAACTGGTAAAGGTCACGGAGACCAGCAGTCCGCCGCAGATCTTCCGATTCGACCGCTACGAGTCGGCAACCGTTTCGGCCGCCCTGGCGCCGGGGAGAACCATCGGAGACGGTATTGAAGCGATGGAACGGATCGCAAGAATGACATTGGACGAGACTTTTTCGACCACTCTCGCGGGTGAGTCGAGAGACTATTCGGAAAGCGCCACCAGCCTGGTCTTCGTATTCTTGTTGGCACTTGTGCTTGTCTACCTGGTTTTGGCTGCACAGTTCGAGAGCTTCAGGGATCCGTTGATCATCATGTTCACCGTTCCCCTGGCCTTGGCCGGAGCACTGCTCACCCTCTGGTACTTCAACCAAACCATCAACATTTTCAGCCAGATCGGTATGATCATGCTGATCGGTCTTGTGACCAAAAACGGCATCCTGATCGTCGAGTTCGCAAATCAGCGAAAGGCCGCAGGAAGATCGGTAACCGAGTCGATCATCGAAGGGGCATCAGCGCGCTTCCGCCCGGTTTTGATGACCAGCCTCTCGACCGTGCTCGGCATCCTTCCAATTGCGTTGGGCCTCGGGGCAGGAGCGGAGAGCCGCATTCCCATGGGTGTTGCCGTGATCGGTGGTCTTGTTGTGGGGACCTTCCTCACTCTGTTCGTTGTTCCCGCGATGTGCTCCTTCCTCACGAGCCGCCATGGAAGGGCGAGCGCCTTGCATTTGTGAAGGGGTTCACATAAAGTTTCGTCGGGATCATGGCTTTACTTTTGGATTCCACTCGACAAAAACCACTTCTAAGGAGATCGCAGTGTTCTCACGCCAGGTGACAGTTCTCGTCGGCCATTTCGGCAGCGGCAAGACCGAGATAGCCCTCAACGGCGCCCTCGATCTGGCGGCTCGTGGCGAGAGAGTGACCCTGGCGGACCTGGACGTGGTGAAGCCCTATTTCCGCGCTCGCTCGGCCCGCTTCATTCTGGCGGAGGCGGGTGTTGATCTCATCGCCCCCGAGGGCGAGAACGTTTATGCCGATCTGCCGATCATCGTGCCCCGGGTGCGCGATGTTCTCCGTCGGCCGCAGGGCAAGGTGATTCTGGACGTTGGCGGCGACGGTACCGGAGCGCGCGTGCTGGGCTCCATCACCGATGTGTTGCCCAAGACCGGTATGAATGTCTTGGTCGTGGTTAATTTCTCGCGGCCCTCGACGCCGGACCCAGCGGGGGCGGTGGCGATGGTGCGCGAGATCGAACGGGTGTCGCGGGTGCGAGTCACGGGGCTCATATCCAACACCCACATGCTCGAGGAAACGACGCCCGAAATTGTTGTCAGTGGGGCTGAACAGGCCGTGAGGGCGGGGAACGAACTCGGGTTGCCCGTTGTCGCTTCAGCTGTACATCAGGACATGGCGTCCTCGGTCAACGGCGCCCTGCCCTGTTCAATCTTTGTCTTGAATCGAATTGTCAAGCCACCTTTCGAGGTGCAACCACAGCGGCGGACGATGGGTCCGCTGTTCGTATTGAACTGAAAGGAGAACGTCGTGTCGCAAATCGTGGTCGAACCCGATTCGTGCAAGGGATGTGAGCTGTGCGTCAATGCCTGTCCGCAACAAATCCTGGGCATGACGAAGAAACTCAATTCTAAAGGCTACTTTTACGTCGAAGTCGCGGAACCCATGCGTTGCATCGGCTGCCGTTTGTGCTGCATCACATGCCCGGACATGGCGATCACCATGAACGTGCACGGAACGATGTACCACTACTTCGCGTATTGAGGGGGGCAGCGTCATGGCGAAGAAACTCATGAAGGGCGCCGAAGCCATTGGTGAAGCCGCCGTGCAGGCCGGTTGTCACCTCTTCTTCGGTTATCCCATTACGCCTCAGAACGAGATTCCGGAATATCTGTCGTCCCGTATGCCCCAGGTCGGCGGTGCCTTTGTCCAAGCCGAAAGCGAGGTCGCTTCGATCAACATGCTCTACGGCGCCGCGGGCGCCGGCGAGCGAGTGATGACCTCGTCATCCTCGCCGGGCATCTCCTTGATGGCCGAAGGAATCTCCTATTGTGCCGGCGCCGAGCTGCCCGTAGTGATCGTCAACATCATGCGAGCCGGCCCCGGCCTTGGCGGTATTCTGCCCTCGCAGGCGGACTACTTCCAGACGACCAAAGGCATGGCTCACGGAGATTTCCGGCTGTTGGCGTTGGCGCCGTGGTCCATCCAGGAGGCGGCTGATCTGGTGCAGGACGCCTTCGACCTCGCCGACTACTACCGCAATCCGGTGATGGTGGTCGGCGACGGGTTGATCGGTCAGATGATGGAACCGGTCGAATTCTACGAAGATCGACAGCCAATTAAGGAATTGCCTCCGAAGACCTGGGCCTCGACCGGTTGGAAACGAGACCGGCCCAAAGCGATCATCAACTCCCTCTTCCTCGATCCGGCGGAACTCGAACGGCACAATTTCCACCTCAAAGAGAAGTACGATTTGATGGAACGCGATGAGGTGCGTTTTGCGACGTATGGCGCCGTGGACTCGGCGGATGTCGTCATCATCGCCTACGGCACGGTCGCTCGCGTTTGTCTTTCGGCGATCGAGGCTCTGGAACAGGAGGGCATCAAGGTGGCGATGGTTCGACCGATCACGTTATGGCCCTTCCCCTACAAAGCCGTTCGCGAGGTTGCGTCGAAAGCCAAGGACATCCTGGTCGTCGAACTGTCAACCGGCCAGATGATCGAAGACGTCCGGCTGGCCCTCCATCGACCGCGGCCGATCCACTTCCACTGCCGTCTTGGTGGCATGCTGGTCAGCCCGGAGGAAGTGATCGACAAGGTCAAGGCGATCAAGGCCGGTACGTCCGAGGAGGTACAGCATGCCTGAAGCGGTCTTTGTCCGTCCCGACAGTCTTTCGGATGTTTCCACCCACTACTGCCCGGGCTGCACCCACGGCATCATCCACCGTCTGGTGGCTGAGGTGATCGACGAACTGGGTATTCGTGATCGTACTGTCGGCGTCGCCCCGGTCGGATGTTCCGTTCTGGCCTACAACTATTTCGACTGCGATTTCCACGAGGCGGCTCATGGCCGAGCGCCCGCGGTCGCGACGGGCATCAAGCGGGCCCGGCCGGATTTGGCAGTCTTCTCCTACCAGGGCGACGGCGACCTGGCCTCGATCGGCATGGCGGAGATCGTTCACTGCGCAAATCGTGGCGAGAAAATCACCGTCGTTTTCGTCAACAACGCCATCTACGGTATGACCGGTGGCCAGATGGCGCCGACGACGATGCCGGGCCAGGTTGCGACCACCTGTCAGATGGGTCGCGACGTTGATCTCGTCGGACATCCCATCCGCGTTGCGGAGCTGATCTCCACCTTGCGTACGCCGGCCTTTATTGCCCGCGCCTCGTCGCACTCTCCGCTGGCTGCGGTCAACGCCAAGGAAATGCTGCGCCGAGCTTTCACCTATCAGGTCGAAGAACGGTGTTTCTCGCTGGTCGAGGTGCTCTCGACCTGCCCGACCAACTGGGGGCTGACGCCGGCCGAGTCGACCGAGTGGCTGGAAAAGACCATGCTGCCTTACTACCCGCTCGGTGTGTTCAAGACCCCGGACGGTGACGACCGCGCGCCGCTGCCGAGAAAACCGTAAGGAGGCCCGATATGCAGAATGACGTAATCATGGCGGGTTTCGGAGGTCAGGGCATCCTGCTGATCGGTAAGATGCTGGCCTATGCCGGCATGCAGGACGGCAAGGAGGTCTCCTGGCTCCCTTCGTACGGACCCGAGATGCGCGGTGGTACCTGCAACTGCACCGTCGTTATTTCGGACAAGCCGGTGGGTTCCCCGGTCATCCAGAACCCCGGGGCGGTCCTGGCGATGAATCTGCCCTCACTGGAGAAATTCGAGGCTGATGTCCGGCCGGGCGGTTACCTGCTGATCAATACATCGCTCATTGAACGCGCCTGCAAGCGCGACGATATACGGATCATCGACGTGCCCGCCAACACGATCGCTCAGGACCTCGGCAATCCCCGCGGCGCCAATATGGTGGCCCTGGGCGCCTACGTTGGGGCCACCGGAGCGGTGTCGATGGAGCAGGTCGAGGCGGTCGTTCGACAGACCTTCGCGGCAAAACCATCGGTCATCGACGTCAATCTCGAAGCGCTCCACAAGGGTTACGATCTCGGCCGCGAATTCGCGGCGACTGCGAGCGGGGGGGCTGCCTCATGACGATGGAGCACTGCGCCGTGGATCTGGGGCCGGCTACCGAGATTCTGGCCGCCTACCCTCCCGAGGAGGCTTCGCTGATACAGGTGCTTCAAGACGTTCACAGGGCTTACAACTACCTGCCCTGCGATGTCCTCGGCACCGTCGCCAAGACCTTGGGTGTTCCGTTGGCCAAGGTTTTCTCTGTTTCGACCTTCTACAAGGCATTCTCCCTCGAACCGCAGGGCGACACGATCATCAAGATCTGTGTCGGTACCGCATGCCACATTCGCGGCGCCGGCCAACTGGTCGAGGAACTCGAGCGGCAACTGGGCGTCGGTCCCGATGAGACGACTGAGGATATGAAGTTCACCGTCAAGACGGTCAACTGCGTCGGCGCTTGCGCCATGGCGCCGGTGATGATCGTCGGCGAGACCTACCACGGCAGTGCCAAGCCCGCCCGGGTCGGACGATTCCTGAAGGAAACGGAGGCGGATCATGCGGATTGAGTCGAAAGCCCAGTTCGAGAGCCTCCAGGCTCAGGCTCGAGCCCGATACTCGGACGCCCAGGCGGAGATCCACGTCTGCTGCGGCACCGGATGCCTGGCCAACGGATCGAAGAAGGTTGCCGATGCTTTCGCCGCCGAGGCCGAAAAAAGAAACGGCGCCGGCACCCCACAATTGGTCGTCAAGTCGACCGGGTGCCACGGATTCTGCGAGCGCGGACCGCTGGTCGCCTTCAAGCCGTCAGGAGTGCTCTACACCAAGGTCAAGGCCAAGAGTGTCGAGGAGATCGTCGAGAAAACGGTTGAAGAGGGCCAGATCCTGCAGCGATTCCTCTACAAAGACCCGACTGACAAGAGCCGGATCGAGCAGTACGCCGACATACCCTTCTACAAACACCAGAACCGCGTTGCGATGCGCAACATCGGTCTCGTCGACCCCACCGACATCCTCGACGCCGTCGCCGAAGGCGCCTACGCCGGATTGGCCAAGTCCCTCTTCGAAATGACGCCGGAAGAGGTGATCGACGAGGTTGAAACCTCCGGTCTGAGGGGACGCGGCGGCGCCGGTTTCAACACCGCCCGAAAGTGGAGGTCGTGCAAGAAAGCCCCAGGGGATCGCCGCTTCGTCCTGTGCAACGGTGACGAAGGAGATCCCGGAGCTTTCAAGGATCGCTCGATCATGGAGGGCGACCCGCATTCGGTGATCGAGGGCATGATTATCGGCGCCTACGCCTTGGGCGCTCACGAAGGCTATATTTACGTTCGGGACGAGTATCCGCTGGCGATCGTCAACCTGATGATCGCCATGGAGCAGGCGCGGGCCTACGGACTGCTGGGCGAGAACATCATGGGTGCCGGCTTCGACTTTGACGTCAAAATTTCCCGAGGCGGCGGGGCCTTCGTCTGTGGCGAAAGTTCGGCCCTGATGCTCTCAATCGCCGGCAAGGTAGGCGAACCGCGGGCCAAATACGTCCACTCGACCGAGAAGGGTCTCTTCGATCTGCCGACGGTACTCAACAACGTCGAGAGCTGGGCCAACATCGGCGCCATCATCGACAGGGGCGGCGCATGGTTTGCCTCGATGGGCACCGAAAAGTCCAAAGGCACCAAGGCATTTTCTCTTGTCGGCAAGGTCAAGAACACCGGTCTCATCGAGTTGGAGATGGGTACGACCCTGCGCCATATCATCTTTGACATCGGTGGTGGAACTCTGGGCGACCGGCCCTTCAAGGCGGTGCAGACCGGTGGACCTTCCGGCGGCTGTGTCCCCGAGAGTCTGTTGGATCTGCCGGTCGACTTCGAAAAACTGACCGAGGCGGGTTCGATGATGGGCTCGGGCGGTATGATCGTCATGGACGATCGCACCTGCATGGTTGACGTTGCCCGCTACTTTCTGGCCTTCCTGATCGAGGAGAGTTGCGGAAAGTGTACCCCCTGCCGCGAGGGCCTGCGGCAGATGCTGGTGATCTACGACGACTTGGTCGAGGGTCGCGGCAAGCCTGGCGACATCAAACGCATTGAGCGTCTCGCCAAGGGCATGCAGCTGGGTTCCCTGTGCGAACTCGGCAAGAGCGCGCCCAACCCCGTTCTGTCGACTTTGCGTGACTTCCGGGACGAGTACGAGGCTCATATCAATGACAAGGCCTGTCCTGCCGGCATGTGCCGTGAGCTGACCGCGTATCGCATTCTGGAAGATCTCTGCAGCGGTTGCCACGCGTGTTTCAATGCCTGCCCGGTCGATGCGATCACCGGTGAGCCCAAGTCCCTCCACACGATTCATCATGATGCCTGCATCTCCTGCGGCGCATGCTTCGATGTTTGCCCCGATCAGGCGATCGAAACCTTCCCAAAGAAAGAACTCATTGCAACGGAGGTGGTCTGATGCCCACCCTTTCAATTGACGGCAAGAAAGTCACGGCGCCAGAGGGCTCGACCATCCTTGAAGCCGCTCGGATCATCGGCGTCGAGATTCCGACTCTCTGCCACCACGACGGCCTGGAGCCTTGGGGCGGGTGTCGGCTGTGCGTCGTCGATCTCTGGCAGCCCGGTTGGGACGAGGACTGGTTCAAGCTGGTCACGTCGTGCAACCACCCGACCGCGGACGGTATGCGCGTTTTCACCAAGAGCCCGAGGGTCCTTGAAACTCGGGGCGTTATCCTTGATCTCCTGCTGGCCCGCTGCCCCGATGCACCGTTGATCCAGAAACTGGCGGCCGGTTACGGTATCGAAGAGACGTCGTACGCGCCGCGAGAAGAGCCTGACGATTGTATCCTCTGTGCCCTGTGCACCCGGGTCTGCGACCACCTGGACATCGCCGCGATCTCAACCGTCAACCGCGGTGCAGGCAAGGAAGTGGCGCCGCCGTTTCATGAGGCGCCGCCGGACTGCATCGGCTGTCTGGCCTGCGCCGAGATTTGCCCGACCAACTGTATACCCTACGAGACCTCGAATTTTCGCCGCTCGATCTGGGGCAAGGACTTCGAGATGCTCCGCGACCCCGCCACCGGCCAGGCCGTTATCACCAAGGCCCAGGCGGAATTCTTCGCGGAGCGCAACGGTGTGCCCGGGTCGTACTTCGAGACTTCCGACACAACCAAGAGACGCGAGATGGCCAAGCAATTCGTCTCGCTTCAGAACCTTGAGTGAGGGATGGCCATGAAGATGATCTACAAGGTTTCAGTCGAACGGTGTATCGCCTGCGGCAAGTGTGAGTTGGCCTGTGCCTTCGCCCACGGCAGTGAGGGCAGACCGGCCGTCAGCCGGATCAACATCCACCGCCGAGGCCCCGAGTTGGGCACCCCGGTCGTGTGCTTTCAATGTGATACCGCAGCCTGTGTCGCTGTATGTCCGACTCAGGCTCTCGTTCGCAACCCGGAGACCGGCGCCGTCGACATGGATCGTGGGCGCTGCATCAGCTGCAGGATGTGCGTTGCTGCCTGCCCCTTCGGAAACATGTTATGGGACGAGACCTATCACTGCGTGCAGAAGTGCGATCTGTGCGGAGGTGACCCGCAATGCGTACCCTTCTGTCCGACCGGCGCCATCGCATGGGTGCCCGCCGACATGGCGGCGATTCCGCCGGAAGTGCTGGACCGGGAAACACTGGTGGTCGGGTAAAGGAGAGGTCGGCTTTCGGCTGTCAAGTGTCGAACAAGCCGCTTGCGGAAAGGGCGACGGGCAGGTCTTCAGATGTACCCGCGCAGCGGGTGGACGGATGCACGGAACGCCTCCGGGCTGCCCTCTGTGTTCCTCTGTGCTCTCTGTCTCTGTGGTGAATCTTTCAAGATGACTCTCGAATCGCGAGCCATCAAGTATTTCTCAGGCGCCGCCAAACAGGCGACCGAGGGCGAAGTACGCGATTTTTACGAATCTCTCGCCGAGAGACTGGGAACGTCAGCACTTCGAGGCTCTGCAGCAACTC
>JAIOSJ010000405.1 GCA_021107705.1 Thermoanaerobaculales bacterium
CCTCCTCGCTCAGAATATCGACCATCTCGAGCATGCTGAGGCGCTTCTTCTCTTCCCACCGTGCGTCCCGTTCGACATCGAAGGCGGGTTCTCCGGCCTCGAGGTAATCCCAAAACCAGTGGTCGAAAGTTTCCTGGGCCGGCCGTAGACGGTGGTGCGCAAGCAGGGCTACTGCGTGCCAACCCCAATACAGGGTTCCCTTCAGAGCCAGGGGGCCCGTTGCTCCACCTCCCAGCTCTCCGGACAGTCTCCTGAGGCTGTCCAGAGCGTTGTCAACCGTTGAGATTGTTGCCATATCAGACCTCTTTCTCTTGAGTGATTCGCCTTGAGCGGATCACTACTGGTTGTACCGTGCCTTGTACTCGGCGGCCAGAGCCTGAGCCTTTTCGGGACTGAGCCCCTTGGTCCAGACGTGGTCGGGTGAATTGAGCAGTTCGTCGACTCGTGCTTTCCACTTTCGGCCCATGGCGTGGCTGTGCTCTTCTGCGGTCTCCACGACCAGCGGTAGGAACTCGTTGTAGAAATTGCCGGCGACCTCGTACATGCCGTGCCAGTGGGTGTAGTCCGGCCCCATCATCGAGGCGCCGTGGCGGGCGCGGCGGCCCTCGTGATGCCACAGTTCAAAGTAGACCCAGTCCAGCTCGGTCGAGAAGGGTGCGCCGGCATCGACGACACCGTCGGCCGTCAACTCGTTCATGATGTCCAACGCGGGCTGCCCGAACTTGTCGTTGTAGAGATTGACCAAATCGTCGAACTGTTGGTAGAAATTGTCGATGAAATGGTCGTTGTGACAGTTGCGGCAGGCCATGGTCATCGCTTTGCGACGATCCTCCCAGGTCTTGGTCGAAGCGACGGTTCGCTCGACATCCCTGGTGGTCAACTCGAAGTTCTCGACGACCTTCTCGTGAACGACGACGACATCGCCGACGGCAGGAAGTTCCGTGGTGTGTGGATAGTCTTTCTGATAGCCGTCGGTGAAGGTCACCTGGTTGAGCTTGTGGGAGACCTTGGGTCGCAGGGTCCAGCTGATGCGCTCGCCGATGTCGTGGCTGTTGGCGACTTCGACACCCTGCGGCGTCATGTGGCCGGAAATGTGGCACGAGGCGCAGGTCGGGGCCACTGCGTAATCGCGTCCGAGGATCCACTCCTTCTTGTCCAAATCCATCTTGTCGACGTTGGCGCGGAAGGCGATACCGTGCTTGGATTCATTGTAGATCTCGAGTTGCGGGTGGTCGGGGCCCATGTGGCACTTGCCGCAGTTGTCCGGCGAACGGGCGATGCGGACGTCGAAGGAGTGGCGGGAGTGGCATGCGTGGCATGAGCCCTTCGATCCGTCGGGGTTGAACCGGCCCATGCCGCTGTTGGGCCAGGTGTTGGAGTCGAGGACCGGCCTGTTCTCTTTGCCGGTTCGGATGAGCTCGCCGTTCTCGTCACGTTCGAAGTCGATGATTGTTCCGTGGCACTGCCAGCAGCCGTTGACCGCGTCCGCGGGGTTGTCAGGTGTGCTTGCAGCCTCGATCGCCAGGACGTTGTCGAGACTCATGATGATCTCGCCGGCCCGAGCGTGGTGGGAGCGTGAGAACTCCTCGAACTCCCGCACGTGGCATTCGGAGCAGTCCTTGGGCGTCACGAGAACGGACATGAAGACGCCTTCATGGTCCCATCCGTCGATGTCGCCCTCCTCGGCGCTGTGGCAATCGACGCAACCGACGCCGTAAATGGCGTGTTGGGAGCGCTCCCACTCCATTACGATCGCGGGGTTGTCGGTGCGGTGGCAGTCGACGCAACCCTTGTTGATCTTAGTTACGACGGGTTCGAGTCCTTCTTCAATGCGGTGCCGTTTTGACTCCTGGAAAGCCACCACCAACAGGGCGGCGAGAAACAGGAATGAGAGGCCCGCGACGATCCAGCGTTTCATGTTCAGTGTCATTCTCTCTCCTCCACTAATGTGCTGCGACGGCTTCCCAAATGGTCAAGCCGAGAAATGCGAGAAATGCGATGGTTCCGATCAGGACGACGATACGGTCGCTTTTGGCGCCGAGTCGTTTTTCAATCCAACCGTCGATGAACGGCCAGAAGAAGAGCACGCCGCCGAGGGCGCCTGTCAACGCAACGCTCATCTTGAGTGTGGTCAGCTTGAGCATTCGGTAGTTGAAGTAGAAGTACCATTCGGGCTTGATATGAGCCGGAGTCGTCGTGGGATCGGCCTGGGCGCCGAGGTCGGCAGGGAAGATCAAGGCGAGAATGGTCAGGATGTACATCAGCAGCACGCCGACCAGGATCTCCATCGTCACGTGTTCCGGCCAGAATCGGAAGAAGCGGTTGTCGTCGGTGATGACCTCCCCTTCGAATTGAAGCTCGGTGACGCCGTGCAGTCGGATGATCATCACGTGAATGCCCAAAAGAATGAACGCGATGACCGGGAGAATGGCGACATGGAGCATATAAAAACGAGTCAGGGTCTGTTCGCCGACCTCTGGTCCACCGCGCATGAAATCGCCGACCCAAGGCCCGATTAGTGGTAGTGCGCCGGCCAGGTTGCAGCCGACGGTGGCGCCCCAGAAACTCAGCTGTTCATAGACCAACGAATAGCCGGTGAAGCCGAAGGTCAGGGTCAGGCCCAAAAGCATGACTCCGACCATCCAGTTGAGTTGCCGTGGGTTGCGGTAAGACCGGGTGAAGAACACCCGAAGCATGTGGAGGAACACCGCGACAATCATGAAGTTCGAGGACCACATGTGGATCGAACGGATGAACCAACCGTAGCGGACACCGTGGGTGATGGTCTCAACGCTGGCGTACGCGTGGTCGGGTGAAGGAACATAGTAAAAGGCCAGCATGATGCCGGTGATGACCTGCACGATGAACAGGACCATCGCGGTGCCGCCGAGGCAGAACCACCATTTCTTCAAGTGGTAGGGTACCGGCTCGGCGCCTGCGTGCCGGACTAACTCCCAATCCATGGGGAAGAGTTCGTTGAACCGCCCGGCCAGGGCGCCGAGTTTCGAAGAGGACGCGGACGTACTCATGTCTTCCTCCTCTTCGCGTCTTTGACCTCGAGATAGACGACTCCGACTTGGGGATCGGCTTCGACCTTCATCTTGGCCAGACTCTGCCCGGCATCTCCCGGCGGTCCCGCATAAGCGACACCGTCAGGGCGGAACTCTCCGTTGTGGCATGGACAGAAGAAGCGATCGTTGTCCGGTTCCCAGTGCACCTTGCACCCAAGATGGGGGCAGGTGGAGTCAAAGGCCGTGAAACCTACCTCTGAACGTTGTATGAGAACCGGCGTTCCTTCGAGATCGTACAGGGTTTTCACGCCGCCGATCTCATAGTCGTCGATTCGCCCCGCGAAGAGCAGTCGGGTCTTCGGGCGCAGTCGTTTCGGTAACAGGAACGCGAGTCCCTGAATACCGAGCACTCCGTACGCAGCGACGAGTCCACCGCCCATGAAAAGCGAGGCCAGGATACCTCTGCGCGATCGTTTGTCGTGGTCGCTCATCACACCTCCTCCAGCGAGCAGTTTTTCGCAAGACTCATGCCATGGCTGCGCAAGCAGCAGACTGCTTTCCGGAAGCCATTGTAAACCAATGAGTTGAAATCAGATTCAACATATTGACGACGAGGAGGGACAAGGCTGCCGGGTTGAAGGACCGGATCGAAGCGGTTTCAAGAATCCCGCATCTTGTAACGGCTTGAAAATAAATAACTTTGAACGTGTCGCAGAGAGCGCTCTCAGGAGCCTCAGGATACACTTCGGAACTCAATTGCAAAGTATCTATTTTCAGTTATTTGGCTCAGCAGGCTTAGATA